>JADBYT010000030.1 GCA_020402865.1 Bacteroidota bacterium
AAAGCAAATCACATCTCAACCATGTGCATACCCTTTATGCGATTCGTTGTGAGCAATCATTACGAAGGTACAATCTGAAAGCAAATCACAACAAGAAACCGACAAACGCAAGTGGATTAAAGGTTGTGAGCAATCATTACGAAGATACAATCTGAAAGCAAATCACAACGGCGAAGCGACATGTTTACGAATGCGTCACGTTGTGAGCAATCATTACGAAGATACAATCTGAAAGCAAATCACAACCGCACAACGTTTTATCCACGAATTGCACAAGTTGTGAGCAATCATTACGAAGATACAATCTGAAAGCAAATCACAACATAAGCGTCGATGTATCGGTAATACTCGAGTTGTGAGCAATCATTACGAAGATACAATCTGAAAGCAAATCACAACAGACCCGAAGTACCCGTGGATTACTTGGGGTTGTGAGCAATCATTACGAAGATACAATCTGAAAGCAAATCACAACATAAAACGCGATAAGGTTACGAAGCGGCTGGTTGTGAGCAATCATTACGAAGATACAATCTGAAAGCAAATCACAACTGAAACACGCCGTTAAGCGCAATCCAGTCGTTGTGAGCAATCATTACGAAGATACAATCTGAAAGCAAATCACAACGCGCTGAGCCCCTAAGCCAAAAAAAGACTGGTTGTGAGCAATCATTACGAAGATACAATCTGAAAGCAAATCACAACCGCTCAATGGCATATCGGCTTTTGGGTGCAGTTGTGAGCAATCATTACGAAGATACAATCTGAAAGCAAATCACAACCATGATTTAGTGCCAGGCACAATTACACTGGTTGTGAGCAATCATTACGAAGATACAATCTGAAAGCAAATCACAACGCAAGCCCGATCATGTTAACTGGCGCATCGTTGTGAGCAATCATTACGAAGATACAATCTGAAAGCAAATCACAACTGCGCCAGAAGTGGCGGCACTGTCTGTGCGTTGTGAGCAATCATTACGAAGATACAATCTGAAAGCAAATCACAACCAGCGTTTGCGTTTCGTTTCCGAATTCGTCGTTGTGAGCAATCATTACGAAGATACAATCTGAAAGCAAATCACAACGAGAAAGGTTACCTTCTCATTCAGAATGTTGTTGTGAGCAATCATTACGAAGATACAATCTGAAAGCAAATCACAACGAATGTTGTATTTTTGTTGAAGTGAAATGCGTTGTGAGCAATCATTACGAAGATACAATCTGAAAGCAAATCACAACTTTTATCGCACAGTTCAGAACGACTTTGTGGTTGTGAGCAATCATTACGAAGATACAATCTGAAAGCAAATCACAACCCGCGCTCATCGTAAACGGTGAACGCGGTGTTGTGAGCAATCATTACGAAGATACAATCTGAAAGCAAATCACAACTGAAGACGAAAACGGAAATGTTCAACCTGTGTTGTGAGCAATCATTACGAAGATACAATCTGAAAGCAAATCACAACTTCAACTCTTTCCACCTTTCACTACCTACAGTTGTGAGCAATCATTACGAAGATACAATCTGAAAGCAAATCACAACTTCGCGCAGTTCGATACCTTCATGTTCGTAGTTGTGAGCAATCATTACGAAGATACAATCTGAAAGCAAATCACAACCCAGACGGCACAATTGTACACGAAGTTATTGTTGTGAGCAATCATTACGAAGATACAATCTGAAAGCAAATCACAACTAACCGCTGAATATTGTTCAGCGTATGGGTGTTGTGAGCAATCATTACGAAGATACAATCTGAAAGCAAATCACAACGCTGAAATCCGCAAAAACAGTTGATTTTATGTTGTGAGCAATCATTACGAAGATACAATCTGAAAGCAAATCACAACTGTCTGCGTGTTTCTTTTTCCCGGCCATCTGTTGTGAGCAATCATTACGAAGATACAATCTGAAAGCAAATCACAACGCGCGAGCGCATCATGCTTGCGCCGGAGGCGTTGTGAGCAATCATTACGAAGATACAATCTGAAAGCAAATCACAACCCAATAACTAATTCCCCAAAAAAAACCTGACCATCATCACACATAAATACACCACTCACTTAAAAAATCCCTATACCTTTAATCAATCCAAATACATTATAAAAAACATGCCGCTCACCGCTCCCCTCACCGACCTCGAAATTGCCCAGTCAGCCACGATACAACCCATCAACCGCATTGCAGAAAAACTCGGTATTGATACCGAACTGCTTGAACACTACGGAAAATACAAAGCCAAACTGCCGCTTTCGCTTATTGATAATTCGAAGATGGTAAACGGCAAACTCATTCTGGTTACGGCCATTAATCCTACGCCGGCGGGTGAAGGGAAAACAACCGTATCAATCGGACTTACCGAAGGATTGAACCACATTGGCAAAAAGGCAGTTGCGGTATTGCGCGAGCCTTCGCTGGGGCCTGTGTTTGGTATGAAAGGCGGCGCGGCGGGAGGCGGTTACTCGCAGGTGATTCCGATGGAAGATATTAACCTGCATTTTACCGGCGATTTTAATGCAGTGGAGAAGGCCAACAATTTGCTGGCTGCGTTAATCGACAACAACATTCAAAGCAAAACGCGCAGCCTGAATATTGATCCGCGCACGGTGGTGTGGAAACGGGTAATGGATATGAACGACCGCGCGCTGCGACAGATTATTGTGGGGCTTGGCGGTACGGCAAACGGAGTGCCGCGGCAGGATGGTTTCAACATTACACCGGCCTCGGAAGTAATGGCGATTTTGTGTCTGGCCGAAAGCTTTGACGATTTGAAAAATAAGCTCGGCAATATCTTCGTAGGCTTTACCTACGACAAAAAACCGGTGTATGCGCGCGATCTGAAGGCCGAAGGGGCAATGGCCATTTTGCTGAAAGACGCCATTAAGCCCAACCTGGTGCAAACGCTCGAAGGCAACGCGGCTATTTTGCATGGTGGTCCGTTTGCAAATATTGCGCAGGGCACAAACACACTGCTGGCCACGCGTATGGGTCTTTCGCTGGGCGATTATGCCGTAACCGAAGCGGGTTTTGGTGCTGATCTTGGTGCCGAGAAGTTTATGAATATCAAGTGCGGTTATGGTAATCTGGCGCCCGCTGCCATTGTGCTGGTGGCTACCATACGCGCATTGCGGCATCACGGCGGCGCGCGCAAAGAGGAATACAATACAGCTTCTGTGGAACGTGTGGGTGCCGGCTTTGCCAACCTTGAAAAACATATTGAAAACTGCCGCAAGTTTGGAATTACGCCCGTGGTGGCACTCAACCGTTTTGCCAGCGACAGTGCCGAAGAAATTGCACTGGTGGTTGAGCGTTGTGCGGCACTGGGCGTGAAAGCCGTGGAATGCGCATGCTGGGCACAGGGCGGCGAAGGCAGCGCAGCACTTGCACAGGCGGTGGTCGAAAACATTGAAGCCGGCGGCAATACATTTAAGCGTCTTTACAACTGGCAAAGCAGCACCGAAGAAAAAATAGCCACCATTGCCACCGAAATTTACGGCGCTTCAGAAGTAGAATACACCAGCAGTGCCAGGGCATCGCTGCGCACCATACGCGAACTTGGTCTTGATAGCCTGCCGGTGTGCATGGCCAAAACACAGAAATCATTTTCCGACGATGAAACCAAAACCGGAAGGCCGGAGAATTTCAGCATTACTGTACGCGAATTTGAATTTGCGGCCGGCGCCGGTTTTGTGATTCCCATTATTGGCGATATGATGCGCATGCCCGGACTGCCCGCCACGCCTGCATCAGAAGGAATGGACATTGACGCAGGCGGAAAAATTACGGGGCTTTCGTAAATGCAGATTGAAGCGGAGATAACACGGATCAGAAAAACATTACACACAAATTTGTACTTTGTATTGTGCTATTGCAGCAAACATACAAATGGAAAATATCCTCATTCAGCATTACAAAACACCGGTTGGCGAACTCATACTCGGCAGCTTTCAAAACCAGCTTTGTCTGGCCGACTGGCGCTACCGCAAAATGCGCACATCAGTTGACGAGCGCATACAAAGCAAACTGAATGCCGTTTACGCAGAAGGCGAAAGCGATGTACTGAATGAAACACGCAAACAGCTTGAGGCTTATTTCTCAGGCACACTGCGCAGTTTTGATCTCCCGCTTTTACTTGCAGGCACTGAATTTCAGCAGCGCGTGTGGCAGGCGCTGTGCAAGGTAAGTTACGGCACTACATCAACCTACCTTGCCCTTTCTGAACAGCTTGGCAACCGTGATGCGATACGCGCAGTAGCTTCGGCAAACGGCGCCAATGCCATTTCAATTATTGTACCCTGCCATCGCATTATCGGCAGTAATGGCGAGCTGGTGGGCTATGCGGGAGGACTTCCCGCCAAACAGAAGCTGCTTGAACTTGAAGGCGCTAAAGCTGTGGCGCTGAATGCTGCACAAACTGCATTGCAGTTTTAAGGACTATAATCAAGCCCGAAATGTGATCTCACACATTTTGTACTTTTGAAGGCATGAATAATGAACTTCGTTTGCGATTCAGTTTGCTGAGCGCCGCTGAGAAAGCTGATTTGCGAAGGCGTTTAAGCGATTCGCCGAAGAGTTTACTGCTGCTCGACTGGCTGCAAAAGAAAGGCAGCAAACCACTGAACACGGTTGAAATTGTGGATGTGCTTTACAACAGCAGTGAAGCTCCTTTTGCCACACGACGCAATCGTTTTTTTAAACTCCGCGCCGAGCTGCTGCGGCTCATGAGCAACGAAACCGAAGGAAAGAGCAACGGCCTGCTTCCGCTCGAAGAGAAACTCCTGCACTGCCGCCAGCTTACCATCGACAAGCAGTTTGGAAATGCCGATACGCACTTGCGGAGTTTAATAGCCGAATGCCGCAGCCGCAATATTTTTGAACTGCTGCCGGAGGCGCTTTTACTGCAAATGCAGTGCGCACAGTCAATCAATCTGGTACATGAAACACCGGCGCTGCTCAGCCAGCTTACCGAGGCACGGCAACTGCTTGATGTATTGCGTCAGCTTCAGGGACTTAACCGGCTTTCGTACTACCACTCAATAAACAACAACGTAGGCGGCATCAATGAGTGCATTGAACAGATGCGCCGTATTATGCTGAGACATCCGCACTGGCCGCGTTTCAGGTTATTGTACCATTTCACGGCATTCAACAATCGTGTGGCACATCCATCCATAAACAGCCGCAATGTAATGCACCACCATAAGCAGGTAAAACTGCTGGCACGCGAATTTCCGGATATGCCGTGCATGAACTACGAAAAAAATGGAGCTGCATTGCTGCAACAATACCTGCTTAACGGCGAAGCCACCTGGCTCTTTCTGCGTGGCAAAATATCAGAAAGTTATGCCCGGTTTAAGCAATGCTGGGAATTGCAGGAACGCCTTCAGGGTACGCGAAGCATTTTAACCGACAGTTATTTCAACAACCGTATTTCAGTGGAAACTGCTGCCGGTTATTTTTCCGAAGCCCTGAAAACAGCCAGCGCATACATGGAATTTCTAAACAGCCAGCACAATCAGGAACGTAAACTCATGGGCGTGGCTGTGCTCACCAACATATACACCTACGCGTGGCCCAAACACAAAGCGCCTGATCCTGATTTCCTGCTTCGCGGACTGAACAACTATGCGCGGCTTCTTCAAAAAAACGAAAATCCCCAATTAGCCACACTTCAGGCCACTCAGGCTATTTTTGCCTTTCAGTGTGCACAGTGGAAACTGGCACAAAAGCTGGCCGTACTCCCGCACGTGAAGCAGCTTTTTACAACCAGCGGCATCGGAGCATACAATAAACTGCTGCTCATGCATCCCGGAACACCACGCGCGGAAATAAAAAAACTGAAACAGGAAATTGAAACCGCACTGTTTAATCCGCACCAGCCAATTGTAACGTTCTCAAACGAACGGGCACTGCGCATGATTGCTTTTTTGCAACAACAGTAGTACGCTTAGCAGTTACTGATTGTTATCATTTTTCATGTTGACTGCCCTCATGCACTAGCTGAATGCGGGCCAATACCTTTATGCTGTAATTCAATCACACTACAAACCAATACAGCAAAATTATGTCAACAATCACACAAAAATCACTTTACGAACTGCATGCCGAACACCGTGAATGGCTGAGCAAGCTCGCTTTTTATGCGGACGAAATTAAATACATGACCACGCGGCTGCAGGAAGTAACAGTAAAAAATACCGCTCAGGATGTACTGGCTCAGGCTGAGCATTTTCAAAATCAGTTCATCATTCAGAAAAATCACATCGACAATCTGAACCATGAAATTAAAGTACAGGAGCAGGCAATTGTAAACAACATCAACAACAATCCCATAGCCAGTGATCACCGCAAGGCCGACGACCATGCCGCGGAACGGGATGCCATTATGCAATTCGAAAAACTTTTCGGCGAAATGCGCAAAGAGTTCCTGAGCTGGCTCGGAAAGGTAATGTAAGCTGCTTTAATTTGATCATACTGTGTTCGGGCTGAATCGGACAAACAGTAAAAAATACAGTTGAAGCTGTAGTGTGTCCGGAGCTTTGTAACCTCCGGTATAGAGAACCGGGTCTGTATTCAGACCGGTTCTCTTTTTTATGCGGATTGTGTTTGAATGAAATTAATCCGGAACCGGTGCCGCTTGTTTTTTGGAGAAGTGAAAGCCAAGCCCGCCCGAAAACCGTAACTCTGTAAAGGCAACCGCCGGCCTGTATTCGGAGAAATGTTTACCGTATGCATAATTTACCTCGGCAAACACATAGAACCATTGCTCGGCAAATACCCGAAAACCAAGATGCGGCATGAACAGCGGATTTATTGCCGGTGCTGAGGAAAGCGAAGAAAGTGATGTTTGGAGTTCTGAATAGGTGAAACCAACTCCGAAACCGGCATAAGGATCAAAAGCCTTGCCGTGTGTAAAATGGAAAGAAGGTCCGGCAGAGAAGGAATTATGCGAATCGAAAATACGTAAGGGATTTGATGAAGGCAAAAGCACAAACGCATCGCCGCGAAGTGAAACGTGTGTATCAATAAACACAAATGCCTGACCGTGCAGGTAATAATTTGATTTTGGCTGATTGACCATTACACCGGGTGCAAACGTGGCCATAAGTCCGAAAACCGGTGAATACACCGTTTTAATTTCGCGACCTTTATCGGTCTGTTGTTCTTGTGCAAATGCAGGCAGTGAACTGCACACACAAAACAGAAGGAGAATGTGCTTTACCATAAATCTGCAATACGGAAGTTGGCACTGAGGGTGAGCAGTAAATGTCCTTCAGGACTGAAGCCTTTGTGCTCTTCGATGTGAAGTGTTTTTATGCCCTGCACTTCTTCCACGTGCGCGTGTACATCGTCGCCGAGGTGCATCATGTATTGTGCGCTGAACGAAAGATCAGTTCGTGTGCCGAGGTTGAGATGTACTCCCGCACCGGCCTGCACGGCTGAGCTCCAGCGTTTGGCTTCGGCATACACCGGTACTGTGGACGAACGAATCCAGGTATAGTCAAAACAATGCCCGGCCAGAAAATAAGGTGTAAGGAGGCGGTAGCTTATTTTCTTTGGCGTTCCGGCTGCATCGCCCGGAGCAGAAGTAAACACTTCCGGCTCACGCAGGTAAAACATTACCGACCAGCCAATGTGTGCGTCGGTACGGTGTCCGATTCCGTCAATGTCGGTGTTGATATAATCGGCAAACCATTCGGTATTGATCAGCCGCAGTAACCGCAACCTGAACTGTCCGCCCACACCCATTCCCGGACTGCCGGCCTGTGTAAACAAACTGCTTGTGGTGCGGATGCCGAGAGAAAACCCACCGCCATATTTTTGCTGCGCAAACGCAGGCAATGTCAGGCACACCAGCCCGCTAATCACTAACAAACGCTTCATCTGAACAATGTATTGCATGATTTGTGAAATGCAGTACTATTATTTTAAGACGGTTAAAACAAGCCGGGTTGCCTTGATGATCAGTCGCGGAGGTAAATATTGATATACAGTTTCCCATCTACCCTTACCACCTGAAAACGGGAAATGGAATTGTAAGGAAACAAATGCACCTCTTCGGCCTTATCGTTTTTATAATAGGTCATTTTAAGTGAATTATCAGTAAGCGAAAATCCGTTACGGGCATTTTCAGCAGGAAACTTTTTATACGTTGCCGTGGTGCGTGAATGCGAGCCGTCGGTATAAAACGCAATGGTGTTTCCAACATACAGCTGCTCCACATCGGCAATGTTGGCGCCAATTTCATCAAATGCCGCCTGAGCCTGAGCTTTAGTTACCTGAGCCTGCGCAATGAGGGTAAAGAGGAAGATTCCGGCAAAAAGAAAAATTACTTTTTTCATCTGAATATTTAGATTGATTCAGAACGTAAGGTAACGATATTTTGCAAAATATATTTTCTGAAAATGCAGGTATCAAATAAACGCAAACAGGAATTGACTAACTTAACCGTATATTATTTTAGTGATGAAAAAAGCAGAACCGCGTAAGCATTATCATTATTTTATCGGTGGCCGGAAAGGACATAAAGTACAGGTAACCGAAAGTGAGCAGCACCTGATTATCGGCGGTCGTTTTGATACGCTGGAAGCCTGCATACAAGGAACCGAATCGAAAAAGCTGCTGCAATCGTTTTACCTTGTTGATGCGCTGCCGGAATCGAACACGTTTATTTTGCGCGTGCGCAGCGCATTGCCCGAAAAAGCAATTGAGATACGCAATAAAGCGCGCGCACTTTTCCCGAACGAAAAAGGCAATCAAATACGCTTTGCAGGCCGTTTATATACCGACAGTCTTTCGAACCGGCCGGCAGTTTATACACAGGCATTTTTCATTAAGTTTCATCATGCCGTGAGCCGCGAACGTTGCCTGCAATTACTCAAACGGCACGATCTGAAAGTAGCACATACCTTCCGGTTTGCAGAGAATGCATTTTACGTCAAGCCTTCAACCGGCCGCCAGCACAGGGCATCATGGATATTCCGCAAAGCCGGGCAAATGCTTGAGTTGCCTGAGGTTGAATGCGGCCACCCCGAAATTATCCGCGTAAAAGGCTGGCGCGCTACCATGAGCAGGCGCTGGCATCTGGAAGAAGTACGTGTGGGCAAACGTAAACTGAATGCACACGTTTCGGCTACCGAAGTGCATAAGCAGGGCATTACAGGAAAAGGCACTACCATTGCCATTATCGACGACGGGGTGGATATTTATCACCCTGAACTTCGCGGCAAGGTGGTGCATCCGTACAATGTAATGGACCGCAGCACCGATGTAATTGCCGAAGATATTTCGCTTGGACATGGTACGTGCTGCGCCGGTGTGGCATTGGCTGCAGGCCGCAAACATGTAAAAGGTGTGGCACCGGGGGCAATGCTTATGCCGATCCGCTGCGAGGCGAATCTTGGCTCTGTAGAAGAAGTAATGGCGATTGAATGGGCGGTGAAAAAAGGCGCCGATATTATTTCGTGCAGCTGGGGCGCCGAAGACGGACGCTGGTACAACACCGAAGATCCGCTCCACAACGAAATAACCCTGCTGCCTGATATGATGCGGCTTGTGGTGCAGTATGCAGTGCAGAAAGGCCGGAAAGGCAAAGGCTGCGTGATAACCTGGGCTGCCGGAAACGGCAACGAACCGGCCGATAACGATGGCTACGCCTCGAACGAAAATGTAATTACTGTGGCCGCCTGCAACGACAGAAGCTTACGCAGCATTTACAGCGACTATGGAAAAAGCATCTGGTGCTGTTTCCCCAGCAGCGATTTCGGAAACAGGCTGCTCGAACATCCAAACCCCATCACCACCGGCATCTGGACCACCGACAGGCGCGGTAAAGCGGGCGATAATAAGCGCGGCGACTATACCGCCACCTTCGGCGGCACATCAAGCGCATGCCCCGGTGTGGCCGGTGTGTGCGCACTCATGCTCGAAGCCAATCCGCGTTTAACTGCACAGGAATTGAAAGAAATTATCCGCCACACCTGCGATAAAATTGATACTGACCACGGACACTACGACCGGCACGGACACAGCCACTGGTATGGCTACGGACGCATTAATGCCGCGCGCGCGGTAGAAGCTGCGCGGCAAAAAGCACACCAAAAATTACCTGTAAATTAATGCATTGCCGTTTCGTGTTGTTGCACGTCTTACCTACTTTTGTGCAATGATTACCCGCGCCATACACACCGCCTGCAAAACCGCCCGCGAACGCAACTGGACACGCATCTACTGGGCGGTTGACATACACGGCACCATGATGCCGCCCACACACCGCGGCGGCCAATTGCCCGATACATTTTACAACCACGCCCGCGAAGTACTGCAACTGGCTTCGAAACGCGATGACATTTGCCTGATACTTTACACCTGTTCACACAATCACGAAATAGAACAGTACTTAACACTGTTCCGCGAACACGATATTCATTTCGATTTTGTAAACGAAAATCCCGAAGTGCAAAACACGTCCTACGGCAACTACGACCGCAAGCCGTATTTCAATGTACTGTTTGAAGACAAAGCCGGTTTTGACCCGGAGAACGACTGGTTGGAGGTGCTGGAATTATTGCGTGATCCGGCGGGAATGCAATGGTGAGGTAATGAAAATCTTAAATTAAATGTCACAGCACATTATATCATAACCTTAACTACAATCCCCCAACAACCGACCAATTAACCCCAACAACCGAAAAAATTTTACTTTTCAAACTGTTCACAGTATATTGAAGCATCAAAAACACTGTGACCATGACTTTTGACCAGTCGGCACAAACGCCCTCTACATTCAGCCTTTCGCCCTACTCGGGGCCGTGGACAGAGGCTGAAGCCGCTCACCTGCTTCGCCGCACCCTGTTTGGCCCTACTTACCAGCAAATACAGGATGCCGTGGCCGCCGGAATGAATGCCACACTGAGTACGCTCCTCACCATTCCGCCGCTCAATCCGCCTGTAGCGTGGGACAGCGACGAAGCTGTGGTGCCGCAGGGACAAACATGGGTAAACAGCGTATATCCAAGCGGCGACACACAGCCTACAGAGAATGCCCGCAAACGTTCGCTGGTTACCTGGCTCATGGAGCGCATCAATACCGAGCAGGTGAGTATTGCGGAAAAAATGTGCCTGTTCTGGCAAAATCACTTTGCCTGCGAAGCCGCATTCGACTCGCGCGCTACCTACAATTACCTCATGCTGATACGCCAGCATGCACTCGGCAATTTCAAGCAACTGGTGAAAGACATGACCATTGATCCCACCATGCTGCTTTTTCTCGATGGCAATACAAACACTGTAAACAACCCCAACGAAAACTACTCGCGCGAGCTGCTTGAGCTTTACACCATTGGCAAAGGCCTTCAGGTAAGCACCGGCGACTACACCACTTACACCGAAGGCGATGTGGCCGAAGGCGCTAAAATTCTTACCGGCTGGAAAATAGAAGGCTTGCGCAGCGATACAATTACTTCGCCCTATGCCGTTTTTGTAACCAACCGCCACGACCAGACCAATAAAACACTTTCGGCGCGTTTGGGTAATGCGGTAATTACAGCCAACGGCGCTCAGGAATACAGCGATTACATTGACGTAATTTTTGCACAGCCGAATTTTGCCGAATACATCTGCAAAAAAATTTACCGCTATTTCGTCAACTTCGATCTCACGCCCACCGTGATGAGCGATGTAATTGCCGACATGGCACAAACACTGGTGAGCAACAATTTCAATGTACTTCCGGTGATTCAGCAGTTGCTGAGCAGTGCACATTTTTACGACATGGCTGTGCGCGGCTCCATCATACGCAGCCCGCTCGAAATGTTTTTTGGCATGTACAACGCCACCGGTTCGGTGCCCGGCTACGATCTTGAAACCAACCATAAAATCTGGCTGCGCATTCATTGGTCGGCCGATGCGGCGGGGCAGGATTACCTTGCTCCGCCAAACGTGGGCGGCTGGCCGGCTTACTATCAGGCGCCTTCGTTTTCGCGGCTTTGGGTGAGTTCGAGCAACCTCAAACTGCGTTTCGACTTTGCGGCCTGGCAAACTTCGTGGGGCGGATTTACAGTAAACGGAAATCCGTTTGGCGTGGATGTGCTCAACTACTTAGCCAACCTCCCGCAGCCCGACGATCCGGTGGCCATTGTGGAACACAGCTGCGTGGTGTTTTGTCCCAAGCCCGTGCCGCAGTTAGATAAACTCGTACTCAAAACCATACTTTGCAACGGCCTGCCCGACTTTGAGTGGACCGTGCAATACAACGATTACGTAGCCAATCCGGGCGATCCGGTTTACTCCGATCCGGTGCGGCGGCAGCTGGCATATATGCTCACACGCCTGTTTAAATTCCCGCAATTCCAAACCTTCTGATACATCAGGCCATGACAATGAAACGAAGTGATTTTATCAGGCTGATGTCAGTGGGTTCGCTGGCATTGCCTTCGGTAATGAAAGGCATGAAAGTGCAGCCGGTAATGCAGCCGTTGTTTACCACCTCGGTAAATGCACAGGACCGGGTGCTTGTGCTGATACGGCTGAATGGCGGAAACGACGGACTCAATACACTCATTCCGCTCGATCAGTATGCACACCTTGCCATACAGCGCCCCAATGTGGTGCTGCCCGAATCATCGCTGCTGAAAATTACCGACACACTGGCTTTTCATCCGGCAATGACCGGCATGGAATATCTGTTTGATACCGGCCGTGTGGGCATTGTACAAAATGTAGGTTATCCCGAACAAAACCGCTCACACTTCCGCTCCATGGACATCTGGTCAACCGGCATGCTGGATGCGGCAGCTACCACAGGCTGGATGGGCCGTTACTTCGATGCCAACTGGCCCGGCTTCCCTACTGCCTATCCCAATGCCGACCAGCCCGACCCGTTTGCGATTACGATGGGTTACGAAGTATCGTCAACCTGCCAGGGGCTGATGGCCAATTTCTCGCATGCCATTACCGATCCGTTTGAGTCGTACAACCTCGATCCGGCCGGCATTGTAAACGATGGTACGTATTACGGCTCGCACATGGAGTTTCTGGCTACACTCATTGACCAGACCAATGCTTACGGCCAGCAGATTTACAATTCGGCCAACGCCGGAAATTCGCTGAGCAACCTGTACGACCCTGACAACGAGCTGGCCGTGCAACTCCGCTACATTGCACAAATGATTTCGGGCGGACTGAAAACCAAAGTGTATATCGTAAACATAAACGGTTTTGATACGCACGATTCGCAGGTAACAGAAAACGATAGTACTGTGGGCGAACATGCCACCCTGCTCAAAACCTTGTCTGACGCTATACGCGCGTTTATGGACGATATACGTTTGCTTGGTCTCGAAGACCGTGTGGCCGGCATGACGTTCTCCGAATTCGGGCGGCAGATTGCATCCAACTACAGCCTCGGCACCGATCACGGCGATGCGGCTCCGCTATTCCTTTTCGGAAACTGTTTAAATAATTCAGTACTCGGCCACAACCCCGCAATCCCCGACCAGATTACCGAGCAGGCCGGACTGCCCATGGCCATTGATTTCCGCGATGTATATGCATCCATGCTCAAAGACTGGTTTGAAGTGGATGTAAATCAGATACAAAGTTTCTTTGAGCATCAGGTTACATTTTATCCGCTCATGGGCAACTGCAACCGTGGCACGGTAAACGAAAACGGCGATGCGGTTGTACTTGTGTATCCCAATCCCTGCGCACAATACGCCACCATCCGTTTCGACTGCCAAAACGAATGGGTACGCGTGGAACTGCTCGATCTCAATGCAAGACTCATTCAGGTGCTGATTGACGGTAACCTCAGCAGCGGCATGCACAACGTACCGGTAGAACTTGAACGGCTTGCTGTGGGCGAATACATTGTGCGTGTGCGCAAGGAATCGGGTGTGCTTTCAACCAAAATGATACGGGTGAAGGCGGTTTAAGCTGTGTTCGTGAATTAAGTGGAAGACAAACTTAGTCTGGGAATTCAACTTTTGCTTGTGTGAGGTTTGGGGGAGGGACAATAGTTGAACAGGTTTAAAGTTAAGTATTTCAACTTTTGCCTGTCCGAAGTTTGGGGGAGGTTACAATATGACTATCGGCGAACCGGCCCATTTCGCCACTTAATGGCTAAAAATTGAATTGCAAATTCGATTGAGCTAAGTCTTCACTATTTACTGCGAAGTGATTCTACAAATTTCCAAAACTCTTCTTCTGAAATTTCCTGCATTTCAGCATATTGATTAAAATAAATTTTCAAAACATAATCTATGTTTAATTCGAATTCACCTGATTCCCAATTAAAAGCATAAGTATGAATTGAATTATCTGTTTTTTTTACAATTACAGGACGCTCTCCATAGATATAAAAGTGCTGCGTCATATTACTTTTTTCTAAGGTCATTTTATGTCCTAACACCATAATCAAATCATAAAATTAAGTTGGCTAAATTATCGTCGCTCAACTACCAGAAGATTTATTTTAAAATACTGGGATTATTCAGATATAATAAAATAAACTCCTCCAATGAATCACTTATTTTTTCATCAAATATGTAAACTGAGTTTGTGCCTTTTTCATTGGTTAATTTATCGATAGTTAAGTAAAGTCCTTCGTTTACTTCAAAAAATAGCATTCTATCACTAACATATTTTTTATAGATATCCAAACTTGGATCGAACTCATAATGCTCTTCTCTTTTGTTGATAATTTGAAACTCATCTGGATCCATAATACGATTAATATCACCATTGTTGATATTTAAAAATCCATAACCAACTTCTTTGTAGAATGCAAAGAGTTCTTTGGGAATGGTGTTTTCGGAATTATCAATGTTATCTAATTGATAAAACTCAACATTTTGCTTATTCTTTATTTCTTCGAACATTACTTAAATAGTTTTTTTGAAGGTGAATTAACTCCGTGAATTCCTCCCTGATGCTCATCTGGAAATTTTGCAGGATGAATATTCCACCATTCGTTTTCTCCGCCATACTGGCTTTCAATTAAATGATGTGCATCATATTTGTCACCTGTCTTTCTTAAAACTTTCCCACTTTTACTGTAAACTGGAGTTGAATATGTAGGCCAACTTTGATTCGTTTGTTTTTCCCATTCCTCAATAAGTGTATTTTTCTTTTTGTTGAATTCCATTCGGTGGATAATAGCTGCATCATCGTCTAATTTACTGTATTTCCTTCGTTTAAGTGCATCTATGAGTTCTCTTTGTTGCTTAGGATGTATTTCTCTTCCTGTAACTTTCTGTACGTATAAATAATATTCTTTGACAATTGTCCAATCGATATTCGACTGAACAGTAGTACGATACCTCTCCGGCACCCTCTCCAAAATCTCCGCATCCATCAACTTATTCTTCTTCCTCGCATCCTCGGTACTCCGTTGCACAAACCAATCGCGCCCCTCATCACGCCGCAACGTAATAATTTGCTTCGGATCGCCATTAAG
>JADBYT010000031.1 GCA_020402865.1 Bacteroidota bacterium
GGCACCGATGTTTTTTGCACCGGTGCCTGAGCTTGTCGAAGGCACCGATGTTTTTTGCACCGGTGCCTGAGCTTGTCGAAGGCACCGATGTTTTATGCACCGGTGCCTGAGCTTGTCGAAGGCACCGATGCATAAAATTAGTTACTTCTTATCCGTAAGGTATTTTTCGAGGAGTTCGCGGAGGCGTTCGGGCTGCACGTTGCTTTCCATTTGTCCGTCGCTGGCGAAGGCAATTTCGCCGGTTTGTTCAGACACAGCGATGGCAATGGCATCAGTATTTTCGGTAATGCCTACGGAGGCGCGGTGGCGCATGCCGAGATGCGCGGGGAATTCGTTGTTTTCGGTAACAGGTAATACGCAGCGCGCAGCGCGGATGGTATTGCCCGAAATAATAATAGCGCCGTCGTGCAGCGGGCTGTTTTTAAAGAAGATGCTTTCGAGCATGCGTACCGATACGCGCGCGTCGATCGGATCGCCGGTGTTGGAGTAAAATTTGAGATCGCTGTTGCGGGCAAACACCAGAATGGCGCCGGTGCGTGACGCGGCCATGTTTCGGCAGGCTTTTACCACGGCATTAATATCAAGCAAACCTTCGGTGTCTTCATCGCGCCAGTTGAAAAGCACCTTGCGCCATTGCGGCTGTCTGAAAAGATTGTTGGTGCCGATAAAAAGGAAGAAACGCCGGAGTTCCTGCTGAAACACAATGAGCAACGCAATTACACCCACATCAATAAACTTGCCCAGAATGCTGCTGAACAGTTCGAGATCAAGCAACCGGACAAGGCGGAAAATGGAATAAAAAATGAGTATGCCCACAAAAATGTTGAGCGCCGCCGTTCCCCGCACCAGCCTGTAAAGCTGATAGCACAGCAAGGCCACCAGCACAATATCCAGCGCATCCTGCCAGCGGAAGGTAATAAATAAGGGAAAAAACGCCCCGAGCATAGGATACAAAGTAAAGAGTTTTTAGCGTTTCGTGAAGTTCAAATTAATTGTGCCGAACATCCTGCGCGTTCAACTGTTGTTTTTCTGATCTTTACCGCAAATTTCACACTCAAAACACAAACCATGAGCCTTACTGTCGGACAAACCGCCCCCGATTTTAAATTATTCAACACTGAAAAACAGGAAGTAAGCCTTTCGGCACAAAAAGGCAGCAATGTACTGCTGTTGTTCTTCCCCATGGCATTTACAAGCGTATGCACAGCAGAACTCTGCTCGGTGCGCGATAATATTGCTGCTTACAACACCGTAAACGCCAAAGTTTTCGGCATCAGCGTGGATTCGCCCTTTACCTTAGGCAAATTCAAAGCCGACCAGAACCTGAATTTCGATCTGCTTTCTGACTTCAATAAAGAAGTAAGCACCGCCTACGGTTCTATTTATGCCGATTTCGTGCTGGGTATGAAAGGCGTATCAAAACGCGCGGCATTTGTAATTGATGCAAACGGCACCATCCGCTATGCCGAAGTGCTTGAGAACGCCGGCGAGCAGCCTAATTTTGAGAATATCATGGCTGCGCTGAAGAGCCTCTAAGCCATTTGATTATTAAAGGCGCCGCTGCATGTATGTGCAGCGGCGTTTTTTTATGCATTGGCGGTTGCGCTGCCATTGCGTATTTTTGGTAAGCTACTGTTTTTCTTTATGCACAAACGCCCTTACCTGCTGTTACTCTTTCTTCTGGTTAGTCTTGCCCCGCTCCGCGCGCAGGAAACCCTGTTTATCCATTGCAACCAGCCCGCCGATACCGGCACCCGATTCATGCAGGGATTCCTGCACGGCAATCCGGCCGCACTTGATTCGGAAATGGTGGCTAAACTGCGGCCCGAATTCTGGCGGCTGGGGGCCTACTTTCTCGCAGGCAGCAGCTACGAGGATGCCGCCCGCTTCAATCCCGAAATCACCATCAACCTCAACGATCTGTACATGATCGTTAACAACATTCCTTCGCAAACACAAAGCCAGCCCTGGCAAAACAACTGGCAAAGCTGGGACAGCCTCCTTACTGCCGTTGTCACCAATTCGGTGGTTACGGGAAGTCCGGTTGACTATTGGGATCTTTGGGGTGAACCGGATAATTTCTGGACAGGCAATTACGCGCAGTGGATTGAAATGTACCGCCGTTCCGACAGTATTATTCACGGTATTATTCCCAATGCCCGTATTGTAGGTCCAGAATTCGGATTTGGCAGCTGTAATTTTTCGGTGACACCCATCCTGCATTTTCTCGACAGTTTGCATGCGGCTGGCGGCGAGGTGAATGCCGTTTCGTGGCACGAGTTCTGTGCGCCGGAAGATGTGCCTGTGCATGTACAGCAGGTGCGCGATTCGCTGGCCGTGCGCGCCTGGGCGGCCGGTTTGCCTGTTCTTATTCCTGAGTATGCCGGTCCGGCAAACAGCACCATTCCGGGCTGGAATGCCGGCTGGCTGTATTATCTCGAACAGGCCGGTGTGGACTGGGCCTCACACGCCTGCTGGAACGAAAGCAACAACGTGATAAGCTGGAGCAACTGCGAGCACGGCCTCAACGGTTTGTTTATGTACGACAATGCCACGCCGCAGCCCAACTACTGGCTGCACCGTGCCTACGCCGAAATCGGTGCTGCGCGGGTGAATACGTCATCTACACATGTGCGCACGGTGGCATTGGCAGGCGTGGATACCACACTGCAGGAACTGAAAATTATTGCCGGCCGGTACGATAATCCCAATCTTGGTTCGCACAATGCGCCGGCCAATGTAACCATACGCATCCGTCACTATCCGTTTGGCAGCAATGTTACGGTTCCGCTGGTGGTGCAGCGTATTCCGAGCAACAATGTGAGCTACTCGGTGCCGCTGGCAGCGCCGCAAACCACTTACACCGGCAGCATAACCTTCACCGCCGATTCGGCCGATGTGCTTTTGCCGGGCTTTGTGGATGGTGATGTGTATGTGCTGTATCTCAATCCAGCGCCGGGCAGTTTGCTGAGCATCCAGCCGCAGCCTGCACAAACCACTACACCCGAACTTCAGGTAATGCCCAATCCGGCGCGGCAAGAAGTGACACTGCACTGGCCGGGCGCCGGCAATGGCCGCATCACACTCTGCAATATGCAGGGAAAGGTGATTACGCAAACCACTGCGGCGGGCGCTTCGTGTGTGCTGGCATTAACAGCATTGCCGGCCGGTGTGTATGTGGTGGAATGGACACGCGGCCAGACCCGCCAAACGTCGCGGCTGGTGATTACAGAATAATGGCATCAAAATTCTTCCCGGCAAAGGCTGTGGTTAATGGCCGCACCAGCCATGTTGCCTGCCGCCACCGCATTCGCTACCGAACGCATCACCGAACTGTTATCGCCACAGGCATATACACCGGGCACAGTAGTTTCCTGCATCATGTTTACCTGAATGTGACCTGCGGCAGTAAGTTCGCAGCCCAGCTGCGCGGCCAGGGGGCTGTGCTGCACAAAATCGGGCCGGGCATACAGTGCTTTTACGGCAATGCTGCGCCCGTCGGCCAGCGCCACTTTTTCGAGCCGGCCATTGGTGTGGAGGAGCGCGGTTACTTTTGCTTCCTCGATGCGGATGTTTTTCTGTTCCAGCATTGCACGCACTTCATTGCTGAAAGTGGCTCTGCCATTGGTAAAAATACTCAGCCGGGCTGTTAACCGGCGCACCATCACCGCCAGCTCAAGCGCCATTTCACCATTGCCCAAAATGCCGGTTATTTCATTGCGTACTTCATAGCCATGACAATACGGGCAATGAATTACTGAAATGCCCCAGCATTCGGCAAAACCCAAAACCGGCGGCATAATATCCTGTAAGCCGGTGGCAAGGATGAGTTTTTGGCACCCATACGCTGCACCCGAAGCGGTTGTAATTTCAAAGCCTGTATCGGTTTTCACCGCCTGCTCAGCCGTATCGGCAGCAAATTTCACCGTCGTGTAATTTTCAACCTCCTGCCTCGCCTGCTGTGAAATTTCAAGCGGTGTACGTCCGTCGTGCGTGAGAAAGTTATGCGAATGCGGTGTTTGCCGGTTACAGGGCTTTGCATGATCAAGCACCAACACATTGCGGAGCGAACGCCCCAACGCCAATGCGGCCGAAAGTCCGGCGTAGCTGCCGCCGATGATGATTACTTCGTATGGAGATGCGGTGTTCATTGGCACTTTGGTAACGTGTGAGTACAGGCAAAAATAAATGCTGGCTAATTTCTGGATACAAGTAGAATTACGCCATTGAAAAGGCAGGAATAATAAAATAGTTTACCCTGACTATTTTATTGATCTGAAAAGTAAGTTTGTTTCAGCAGCCTTATCTCAACGTCAACATTTACTGGAATAAATTTCTCCGGGAGATTACGCTCCTTCGTCGCGTGAGTTCCTCGTCTCCGCATCTGAAAATACAAGCCGGTCGCTGCGCTCCGTTTTTGTTTCAGGGAATTTTTGGGAGAAATTATCATCTCCCCCAAAAATCCCTTAAAACAAAAAGTCCGCCCAAAAGGCGGACCGGCTTGTGTATTAAGCGGAGAGGGGGAGATTCGAACTCCCGATACCCTTACGAGTATACCGCATTTCGAGTGCGGCGCATTCGACCACTCTGCCACCTCTCCAAAACAAAAAACAGCCCGAAGGCTGTTAGCGGAGAGAGAGGGATTCGAACCCCCGGAGGTTTAACCCTCAACGGTTTTCAAGACCGCCGCAATCGACCACTCTGCCATCTCTCCGGGGGCAAAAGTACTCAAGCCGCGCATTCTGGCAAGCGCGTAACGCACTTTTTTTTTCGTTTGCCGGAAACTTACTGATAATGAGGAATTCACATTGAAAGTTTTTTTTCAGAAGACCGTTGCAAGTCGTGTTTTAGTCCATTTTACCAAGCGCATTGCAGCGTAAATGAAGACCTGAAAAAGCGAAAAAACGTTGGACATTCATTTTCCGCGTTTAAATGATTGAAAATGGCTTTGAGTTGATTTAGCGGTTTATGAGGCTGATTACGTGCCGACATCCATATTTCTGTGGAGAAACACCGGTTTAAAAAACGTATCGGAGGGGCAGTTAGCTTCGTCGAAAAACCTGTGTATGGTGCCCCTCCGCTGGAGTCAGTTTCCGTTGCTGCGTCCGTTAATTGCCTTTGTGGCAGGCATGTGCATGGGGGTGTGCGGACTGCCCTGGTGGGGTGGTTTGCTGGCGGGGGGCATTGCACTTACGGGGTTCATGCGCTACTGGTGGCGCAGGCCGGCCCGGCTGCCGGGATTGCGTGATATGCTTTGGATTCCGGTATTGTTTGCGGGTGCAGGATGGATGTGCATGGGGCTTGCGGAACAGGCGTTACCGCGCCAGGTGCCGGCGGGTAATGCCGTGCTGGTGCGCATTACGGAAACACCGGTGCAGCGGCAGAAAACTGTAAAACTAACAGCCGATGTGCTGGCCGTGCATACGGAAAAGGGCTGGCAGCCTTACCGCGGCGGCGCTCTGGTGAACCTGAAACGCGGCAAGGAAGCGGCGGCACTGCGCTACGGCGATGAACTGCTGGTGGCCGCACCGCCCGAAAAAGTGCCGCCGCCACGTAACCCCGGCGAGTTTGACTATGCAGCGTGGTTACAGCACAAAGGCATTGGTATGCGGCTCATGCCCGATAATGCGCACTGGCAACGCTTATCGCAAAACGGTGGCTTTGGGCCGAAAGCTGCGGCACTTGAACTGCGGCAGTGGTTTGCCCGCACACTGCAACAGGCCGGACTGGATGGCGACAGGCTGGCGGTGGCGCAGGCCTTGCTGCTGGGCAACGACGATGAAATTGATCCCGGCCTGCTGCGGGCCTACAGCGCATCGGGCACGCTGCATGTGCTGTCGGTATCGGGCATGCATGTGGCGCTGTTGTTTACGGCGCTGAGCTGGCTGCTGGCACCCATGCTGAGGCTGCGCGGCGGACAATACTGGCAGGCGGCAGTAATGCTGGCGGCGCTGTGGGGCTATGCCATGCTCACAGGCGCTTCGCCGTCGGTGCTGCGTGCGGTGACCATGCTGAGTTTTGTGGTGGCGGGCAAACCGTTTCAGCGCCACGGCCATATACTGAATATGCTGGCCGCAGCGGCTTTGCTGTTGCTGGTGCTGGAGCCGCAGCTGCTTACCGATATCGGCTTTCAGCTTTCGTTTCTGGCGGTGGGCGGCATTGTGGTGCTGCAACCGGTGTTTCAGAAACAATGGCAGCCGCAAACACGCGTAATGCGCTGGCTGTGGAGCCTTATATCGGTTACGCTGGTGGCGCAGCTGGTTACGTTTCCGCTTGGACTGTATTATTTCGGGCAGTTTCCGCTTTACTTCCTGCTGTCGAATCTGGTGGTTATTCCGGCTTCTACGCTGGTGATGTATGGCGGATTGCTGCTGCTGGCCGTATCGCCGCTGGGAAAGGCGGCTGAGTGGGTAGCCATGCCGCTGTGCTGGCTGCTTGATGTACTGAACGGTGCCGTGCGCTACACCGAATTTCTGCCCGCCGCCGTGCTCTATACCAGCCGGTGGAGTTTGTGGCAGCTTGCAATGCTTTACACCCTGCTGGCCACGGCAGTGTGCTGGTTGTGGCTGCAACGCCCGCGTTTACTCTCCGTTTCGGCAGCGGCAACCGTGCTGCTGCTGCTGACTATTGCCGCCGAAGACGTAGCACAGCGGGAAACCCGCAAACTCACCGTTTACAGCCTGCCCGGCAGCACCGCCATTGGTACACAGCAGGGCCGGAACCATCTGCTTTTTACCGACAGCGTTTTTGTGCGACAGCCCGGCCTTAGCGATTTTCATATTACTCCCGGCTGGCGCAAAAGCGGACTAACACCTGTTGCCCCTACCCTGCTTACGCACACGCTGCACATGCGCCACCCGCTGGCTGCCGCCGAAGGAAACTGGATTCAGACACAAGGAAAACTTATTCTCCGTGTGCCGCGAAAAATGCGCTGGAAAGAAATACACACCCACTGCGATATGCTGCTGCTTACGCAAAGTACCGGCAGCCGGTTAGACAGTTTGCTGAAACGCACCACCCCGTTTCTGGTAGTGGCCGACGGATCAAACAGCGATAAAAAAATTGCGAAGTGGAAAACGATTTGTGCACAACACAAAACCGTATTCTGGGATGCCAAACACGACGGGGCGCTGGTGTGGGAATGGAAGGAATGAAGAAATGATTTTACTCGTTCCGGAAATAGTTTTTCAACGCTTCTTCTCCCCAACAAAATACTTCTCCCGAATCGTTTTTGCTTAGCCCGTAAATTCCCCTGTCGTCGAAATAATGGTAATACTTGGCATATACCTCCTTAACCCTCCCCGAATCGTTGAAATGGACCCAAAGCATGGGATAATTAGCATAGTAAGCTTGTGTATATTGAAAGGTGGTAAATGACTCCTCTACCGGTTCGCCAAGCAGGTTTTTTACTTGTGATTTATCCATTCCAATACCTACAGCTTTTATCTGATGAACAGAAAGGTTGCTTGTGTGCGAAACAGATACCGGATATATGAACATAAGGAGTATATGAATAAAGGCAACCGAAAAACCAGCTGCACACAAAATCAGCTTTTTCATGCAGTGTTAATAACGAAAGTCAGGAAACGATATTGTGCGATTTGTTATACACTAAAAATCCCCGATCCTGTTCAAATACAGCACCGGGGATTGTATATAAATACCACTGATGAATTGCAGACTTTATCTTGGATTAGCAAACAAATCATCGGCCTGTGAGCCCCAGTGGCTGTTGCCGCGTGTCTGATCCACGTTGCGGGGCGAGTTGTCGCGTTTGGTGAGGCGGGCGCGCCAGCTGTCGTCGCGTACTTCGCCACGGGCGTCGGAATGAATGAGCTGGTAGTTGTTGGTTACCAGATCGAAGTTGGCGAATACGAAGCGTTTGTTGGTTTGTGTGGTGTTGCCGGGCTGATTGCTGGTCATGGCACCGTTTTGCGGCATGGCCGGATTGCCACGGATGGTGTAATACTGCCAGATTTCGTAGGGATAGGAGCTTGGCTCGTTGGTCATAAACGTACGCTGATCAGGCGGGCCATACTGGAGATATACGCGGCCGCGGTCGCTGTCGTACCCGCGCAGAATGGGTGTGCCGAATTCGCGGTTTACTTTGTCCACTTCGGCTTTGTAGGTAAGCCAAGCTGCTTGCGGATTTTTCTCGTTGCGGCTGAGCCAGAAGTTGAGGATGTATTGCTGCATGAGCTTCACATCGCCGGTTTTGATTTGTGTTTCGGCAAAGTCTTTTTCGGCTTCGGTACTGATGGGGCGTAAACAACGAATGTATTCGCGCAGGGTGTCGGGACTGGTAACCGAAGCAATGAAAGAGGTGCTGACATCTACAGCCGTTACATCGGTAAGCATGAAGGTGACATTGGGATTGAAACGTTCAAACGGAGTGCGGCGCACGGTAAGCAGGCGGTTGGCGGCGTTGCGTACTTCAATCACCAGCACATAATTGCCGCCGGGCAGCTTGGTAATATCAAACGACTGAAGCAAGGGCACCACCGGCTGCGGCCCAAATTTGGCGAATGCAGTATAGTCGCTCATTTTCTGGCCCGATACTACTGACTCGATGGAATAGAGCACCACAAACTTCTGATCGGCAGGTACGTTGGCGGGGGTGTTGTACAGTTCGGCATAAAACTTCAGTTCATTCATATTGCCGGGGAAAAACTCCGACACATACGGAATAAGATCCATACCGCTTTTGCTGAGCAGGTTTTTCTGTGTGGTGGGCCGCGCCATTTCCACAAATTCCACACCCGACACGCTCACCGAATCAGGATCAATATCGACAAAAAGCGAACGGGCATTCATGATTTTGCGTTCCTGCCCGGGCCGGTTTTTATCGGAAATAATGAGCTGTACGGTATAGGCGCCCGGCTTGAGGGTGAAACGCTGAAGATCGAGAAAATTGGGGAGGTTGGTGGTATCTGCCGCTTCGGGGCTGTTGAGCACATATTCGCGCACGGCCTCCACACTTTTACCATCGCCGGAGGTGATGGTTATTACCACATTCACTGCTGCCTGCAAACGGCCGGATGCATTGGGTTTGTAAGTAACCGAATTGCCGATTACAGAGAGATAGGTTTCGAGGTAGGTTTTATCATCGGGTGTGCTGAATGCGCACCAGGTGAGATTGGCCGTAACCTCGCGCGCAGATGCACTTGCAAACACGAGCAGGAAGGCAGCGAAAAACAGAATACGTTTCATGGTCAGGTAGCTTAATGCATCCGGCCCGCGCAGCACGAAAACGGATGCAGTACGAAGTTAACACTATTACTGCGGAAACAGGTGTGTATTTACTGCAAAAGTCAAGCCCCGTTTTGCAGCCGGGTGAGTTGACGCAATAACCGGTTAAATGCACCTGACGGAATGAGATCCTAGCCCGGATTGACCAGAGGTGCGGAGCGGGTGAAAAGTAATTCGGCCACGGTGCCGCACCGCCGGGAAAGCCGGAGCGAACGGTACTTTAATGCACCGGGGCTTCGCTCCTCCTCTTTTTTACATTACTCGGCTTTTTCTTCCCAAAGCTTGCACAGTTCCACAATGGTGCGCACCGCAGCCTGCATATCCTGCACCGAAACCCACTCATGCCGCGAATGGAACGCATGTTCGCCCGCAAAAATATTGGGACAGGGCAACCCCATAAACGAAAGCCGCGACCCGTCGGTACCGCCGCGAATGCTGGAACGCACAGGCTCCACACCCGCACGGCGTATAGCTTCGAGCGCATAATCCACCACCTGCGGATGCTGATCGAGCACGAGTTTCATGTTGCGGTACTGCTCTTTTACGGTAAAGGTGTATGACGAATGCGGGAAACCTTTGAGCACGTCCTTCACAATGTGTTCGAGCATTGCAGCCTTTTCCGTCAGCCCTTCGGTGGTAAAATCGCGGATGATGAACTGGATGGTGGCCTGATCGATGGTGCCGGCAATGGATACGGGATGCACAAAGCCTTCCTTGCCCTCTGTAGTTTCGGGCGAGCAGGTGTTTTTGGGCAAATTTTCGACCACGCGCGACGCGATTTTGATGGCGCTTTCCATTTTGTGTTTGGCAAAGCCGGGATGCGTGCTTACGCCCTGAATGATGAGCGTGGCGCCATCGGCCGAGAAGGTTTCGTCTTCGAGGTGGCCGAGCGTTTCGCCATCCATGGTATAGCCAAACTGCGCACCGAGTTTTTGCATATTCACCTTATCCACACCACGGCCTATTTCTTCGTCGGGCGTGAAGAGGATACGGATTTTGCCGTGCGGAATTTCGGGATGCTGCATGAGGTGGTGGGCGGCATCCATAATTTCGGCCACACCGGCTTTGTTGTCGGCACCGAGCAGGGTGGTTCCGTCGGCAGTAATAATATCGTTTCCGAGCTGGCCGTACAGTGCAGGATGTTCGGCAGCGCGGATAATCTGAGCCGGATCTGCAGGCAGCGCAATATCGCCGCCTTGATAGTTGCGGTGTACAATTGGCTTTACATTGGCTCCCGTACAATCGGGCGACGTATCGACATGCGAGCAGAAGCAGAGCACGGGGACGTTTTTAATGCTGGTGGCCGGAATGGTGGCATATACATAGCCATGCTCGTCGAGTTCGGCATCGGCAATGCCCATGGCTTTGAGTTCGTCCACCAGTACACGGCTCAGGTTCTTCTGCTTTTCGGTAGAGGGGCAGGCGGGCGAAGCGGGATCAGATTGCGTGTCGATTTGAACGTAGCGCAGAAAGCGTTCGGTTACGGTATGGCTGATGGCGGGTGATGACATGAATTTGATGATTGTGTGGCGTGAAATTACGGGGAGTTTTTGAACGGGGGAAATATTTGATGTTGATGATAAATACAAGATTTCTGTATGTGTTAAATTATGCACAAATGTTTAGCGTAATTACTATATTTGTAAGAACGGGTATAAATACATTGATTTTATGAACGATAACCAACTTCATCTGCTAAATCTTCTGGCAAAAAAAATTGCACGGGAACAAAAAAATAAAGACAAAGAATCAATAATTGAATCTTTTCGCGCTGCTAAAATTTTAACATCTAAAGGAAACTTCACCAGTCATTACCAGAATCTGAAAAAAGCAATTGAATTAAGCAATGTATAGGCGAAGACCTAACCTGATGTTAGGCTTTCATGGATGTGATGAAGAAGTTAGGGATGAGTTGGTAAATAAGCCCGACAACGTTAAAACAAGTCAGGAAACATACGACTGGCTCGGACATGGTTTCTATGTTTGGGAAAATAATCTGGAGCGGGCTCTGATTTGGGCAAAAGATAAAAAGCAACGTGGATCAATAAAAAAGCCTTCTGTTGTTGGGGTTATCTATCAATTAGACCATTGTCTTGATTTTTCAGATTCAGAATATGTTGATCTTCTGGCAAGTTTTTATACGTTGATGAAAGATGATCTGGAAAAAGCTGACCGGAAGTTCCCGAAAAATAAAAACCATAATAAAGATGAATATCACGATCTAATAATCAGGGAACTGGATTGTGCTGTAATTGAATACATGCATCAGAAGATACAGGAAGAGATAAAAGACGATATTCAAAATAAAGGATTCAGTAATCTTAAACCATTTGACACGGTAAGGGGTGTTTTTACTGAGGGGGGCCCGGCATTTGAAGGTGCAGGAATACAAACAAAAAGTCATATACAAATTTGTATCCGGAATCTGAATTGTATTAAAGGATTCTTCATACCCCGAAAAGAAATTCGGTTCCCTTAGAGTCTGTTAGGATTTTTTCTTACTAATGATTTTGCGTCTTTTTTGACCGCTCTTCGTTGCTTTTTTCGCCAATCCCGACAATACTGTCGGGACAGGTATTGACTCAAAAAGCGCCTCAATCGGCCAAAAAATCCTGTAAAATCAA
>JADBYT010000032.1 GCA_020402865.1 Bacteroidota bacterium
CATACCAGAGTGCAGTGCCGGCAGCAATTTTAAGCAGGAAAACAGCGGGCATTATCCAGGCGGGCGTTCCTTCAAGCCTGAAGTGTTTGCTGCGAGCTACAAGCCACAGCAAAATCAGGGTGTACAAAGCAGGAAGCACAATAATCATGGCTGAAAGGATGCCTGCAAGTTAACTGGTTTTTCGGTTTGCGGGCAACCAAATGTGCACGTTGCCTGTACAGGTCACACGCATCAAATTTGTAAATTCGCAAAGGCATGTACATACCACCTCATTTTTCGCATCACAACCGCAGCGAGCAGTTGCAGTTTATTCAGTCGCATCCGTTCGGGCTTTTGCTTTGCAATGATGAGGATACACCCGCTGCCACACATCTTCCGTTTACGCTCGAAGAGTCGGGCGAAAAACTCCTGCTGCACAGCCATCTTTCTGCTGCAAATCCGCAAGCACTTCTGCTCAAAAGTGGTATCCATGTAAAGGTGGTGTTCGGCGGCCCGCATGCTTACATTTCACCCGAGTTGTATGACCATGCCCGCAATGTACCTACATGGAACTATGTGAGCGTGCATGCCAGTGGTATTTGCCGTGTGCTTAATGATGTAGAGGCATCTTCGCTGCTGCTCGAACGTACCATTGCTTTTTTCGAGCCCGGCTGGCAGGAGAAATTCCGTAACCTTGATCCGGCCTATTTTTCAGGACTGCTTAAAGGCATTGTTGCTTTTACGGTAGAAGTGGATCAGCTCGAAGCAAAATACAAACTCAGTCAGAATAAAACGAGTTCCGAAAAAGAGCGGATTATTGCCCATCTGCTTCAATCTGAAGATCCCGCTGCCCGTGAACTTGGCGAAACCATGAACACGTATTACACCAATTCTTCCGCAACCGAATGAAAAAAATCTTTTTGCTGATTCTTCCTGCCACCCTACTGCTCAGTGGCGCCCGTGTGTCACCGCCGCTGCCGCAGGGGAATGATGTATGGCTTTTCGATATTTATTACAACAATGGTGAAATACAACCCAGCGGAGGCTACAACGTAAGCAGCCGGCCCGGCTACGACGATCAGCCTGCTTTTTCCGACGGCGGTTCATACTTAGTATATACCGCTGAACAAGCCGATGGTCAAACCGACATCATGCGCTTTGATCCGAATACCAAACTTTCGCAGCAACTTACCAAAACGGCCGTGAGTGAATATTCGCCGCAATACCTTCCGGGAAATAAATTTCTGGCAGCCGTGGTAGTGGAAAAAGACTCGGCACAGCGTATCTGGCGCTATCATAAAGTAACAGGCGAAAGCAAACTACTGATACCGAAAATTTATGCGGTGGGCTATCAGTGCTGGTTTGACGCCAATACGGTGTTTATGTTTCAGCTTGGCGATCCGAACATGCTTGTGCTTGCCCATGCAGGAAGTGGAAAAAAGCGAAACTGTGTGAGCAACCCTGGCCGTTGCATGCAAATCTGGCGAAGCCCGGCAAAGAAACTGCTGCTTTACACACAGATGAACGAAGACAGCACATGGAGCATTAAAGCACTTAACAAAACCGGTATGCCCGACCCCGAATTTAAACCCATTCAACTGCCTAAAGGCACACAGGATTTTGCAGTTGATTCCTATAACAATATTGTAGCCGGTGAGGGTTCGAAATTAATTTCATATAACCTGATCAAACGACACGGTTGGCGCGAAATTACTGATCTTCGGGGTGTGGGTATCCGCAAAATTTCACGCATTGCAATCAGCCGCGGATTAGCTAATCGAATGGCGATAGTGAATACAGCTGAATAATTATGCAAACAGAGAAAAACGGCTATGTACTTTCCGATGACCAGTCGAAACTCAATCATGACTTTATTCATTTTGAATTAAGCCGCAGTTATTGGTCGGAAGAGATACCGCGCAGCATTACTGAAAAAGCGGCAGCCCATTCGCTCTGTTTTGGGATTTATCACAACAACAGCCAAGTGGCTTATGCCCGTGTGGTGTCGGATTTTGCCACGTTTGGTTATTTGTGTGATGTGATTGTAGCCGAGGCGCATCGGGGTGCCGGACTGGGGAAATGGATGATGGAGTGCATTATGTCGCATCCAGAACTTCAGGGGCTTCGTCGCTTTATGCTGGCCACACGCGATGCACATTCGCTTTACGCCCGTTTTGGTTTTCATACGCCGGAAAATCCTGACAAGCTGATGGAAATTGTGTATCCTGGTATGTATAAAGCACTGCAAGACAAAGGAAATGTGTAGTTTTAGTTTTCCATGATAAACCGTTTTTCAATTCTGCTTTTTCTGCTGCTGCTTTCGGTTTCGTCTGCTGCACAGGATCTTGGTTTTTTAGGTATTGAAGGTGTACGTTTTGGTATGCCGGAGGCTGAACTGAAAAACAAATTACTGCAAATGGACAGCTCATCGTCCTATACCGGCGATACTGCATTTTACCTGAAAGTAACTACCTGCCATGTGTACCGCCGCAGCAATGAAAAACTGCAGCTAAACGGTTTTACGGCTACACAAATTGAGTTTGAATTTTGCGACGGGAAGCTGGTCTATGTGTTTGTAACCGTTAATGGCGATATGCAAACTGAGGCTGCATTGCGAACACTGAAGCAACGTTTCCCGAGGCTGGGCTGCAAAAACAATCCGTGTATCAGTTATGATACGCGTAGCAACAAACTAAGGCTGATTGCCCGGCACAATCAGCAGATAAAAGAGCTTTCGTTTGTACTTATTGCCTTATAATTATTGCCCGGTACTTTTCATTCGGGTTTATGCACACAAAAACAGCAGACGAATTTCGTCTGCTGTTTTTGTGTGCGGATAATCCGGGTTAATTAATTTGTTTGCCGTAGAAATTGGCGTCAATGAGTTCTTCGAGTGTTTTACGCTGGCCGTTGTACACGGCGGTAATCCATGCATCGGTTATGCCGCGGCGGATGCATTCCTGCCGGAATGCTTCGGCTTCTTTTATCGTTTTGAATTCGAGCAGGGTGAAACGGGTAATGCCGTCGGGATAATTGATAATTTCGGCGGCTCCATACTCTTTCAGCTGCGGGTATTTGAAGTTTTCAGGATGGCGGTAGGCACCAATCTGTACTTTGTAAATAAGTCCGGGTGAGCAGTAATTGCCGGTTACCTGAAGGAACTTGGCATATACAGCGGGATCATTAAGCGACTTATCCTTGAACCAGGCCAGATCAAGCGGGGCTGAACTGCATGGGTCGTTTGTGCTGGTTACAGGTGTAGTAGTTGTGGTGGTCGTAGTATTAGTAGTAGTTGTAGTTGTAGTATTGTTCGGAGGTGTGTTTTTGGTATTGGGAAGCGGCCTTATTGCTTCGGGTGGGTTCTGGAAGAATTCGGGTACGGTTTTCCGTTCGCCGAAGTGGAAAATGGTCACAATAGATTTTGCCGCAGCCGAATCTTTCGACATCAGGTATGCTTTAAAATCTTCGGCTTCCTTGAGAGTGCGCCACGGTCCCATCTGGTAGCGGATGGTTCCGTCGGGATATACTTTTTTCTCGATAGGGCCAAACTGGGCAAGGTGCTGAAGTTTAAAATCGTTGGTATCACGTACCGATGCGAGTTCGAGCTTGTAGGTAAGGCCCTGGCTTTGGAATGTGCCGAAATCGTTTACAATTTTATCGTAACTGTAGTTTGTGCCAATCGTGGTTTCAAGTGTGCCTTTGCTGCTCATAATCACCCGCGTTTCTTCACGTGGTTTATAGTCGCGGCGTTTGTATTCTTTTTTATAATACACAGGTACCGTTTTACGCACCCCGTTATCGAGCACAGTTACTTCAGAATTTGAGGCAATCAGGCTGTCGCGTGTGGCTAAGCGTGCTCTGTAAAGTTCAGCATCAAGCAATGTTTTAAACGGACCTACCGTATAGCGAACATAGCCTTCGGGAGTAACGGTTCGTTCAATCGGACCCATATCGGCCACTTTGGTCGAATCAAACAAGGATGCTCTTTCGTAAGTGCCAAGTTCAACCACGAACTTATCTGTACTGTCGTATGTATCGCCGTATTTTTTGAGCAGTTGTTTGTAGATGCGTTCTTCATACACCTGATCATTCTGCTCAGCCTTTATGGCTTTAATCTGGTCGTCGAGTTTTCGCTGAAGTGTTTCCGATGAATCGGCAATGGCGCTGGGCGGATTGTAATAAGCCACACTGTCGCCGGCTGATACAAAGTTGTAGTCTTTCTGTACCTGCACATAGGTATCAACGCCCTTTACATTAATATACTCATAATAAGGCGCAGCGCCTTCTACCTCAATTGCCACTTTGTATTTATTGCCGGGTTTTAGTGCGATGAGATATTTTCCCGTGGCAGAGTTTGAGTTGTAGTTTCCGTATTGTTCGCCGGTTTCGGCATTGCTTACATTAATGTTGGCTTCCACCGGATTTCCGTCGAGTGTAATAAAGCCAACCACAAGCGCAATAATCGGCGGCTCGCCCATAAATCCGGGCGATGCCGTGTACAGGTCCTGCTGGCCAAAACTGCCGCGACGGTCGGAAGAGTAATATCCTGTGGCACCATCGGCTGAGAGCACGTAAAAACGTTCGTTACCGGGTGTGTTTACCGGATAACCGATATTTTGCGGAGGCCCCCACACTCCGTCTTTCAGCAGCGAAAAAAACAAATCGTAGCCGCCAATGCTGTTGTGTCCCTGCGAACTGAAAATAAGGTGAATACCGTCGGGGTGAATGTAAGGCGCATCGTCGTTGTAGCGTGTGTTTACCGATGGCCCCAGGTTACGTGCCGGCCCCCAGCTGCCGTCGGACTGACGATCAGATACGTATATGTCACGTCCGCCAAAGCCGCCGGGGCGTTCACTGGCAAAGAAGAGTTGTTTGCCGTCGCCCGAAAGTGAGCAGCTGCCTTCCCACCATTTGGTGTTGATGTTTGCGCCAAGGCGTTCAGGTGTTGACCATGCGTTGCCTTGCAGCTTGCTCATGAAAATATCACCACCGTCTTTGGCTGTACTTTTAAAAATGAACAGGATTTGCCCGTCATTCGAAAGCGCAATGCTGGCATCATGTCCATTGGTATTGATGTTATTACTGATCGGATCGGGACTGAACCATTGGTCGCCCACTTTCTGCGATACCATAATATCTTCGTAATACTGTCCTGTGCTGTCTGGCTTAAACCGCGGATCCTGAAGGCCACCGGTGCTTCGGGTACCTGTGTAGGTAAAGATCAGCATGGATTCGTCGATTGTAATTACAGGTACGTACTCTGAATTTTCGGTATTGAGCGGAGGCCCGAGGTTTGAAATTTCTACCGGTAATGTATCACGTGTAATAAGTTTAGCGTTGTTGCAGTATTCCACATAACGTGCTACTTCAATGCGTTCTTTCTCGTTCAGTTCGCCATTGTCGAGTTCCTCGTTAAAACGTTTGATGGCTTCGTCAAATCTGTAGTTAAGGTGATAGGCTCTTCCCAGCCAGTAGCGCACCAATGGCAGGTCGGGGTTGCCTTTCCAGGCTTTTTCGAGATGGATAATTGACTTTTCCTTCTCTTCAGTTTTGTAGAGATAGCAAATTCCAAGCTGATAGTTGAGGTATGCATTTGACGGGTGCGCGGTTTGAAGCTCCAGATAAATAGGCAATGCGCGCAGATAATTACCATCGGAAAATGCCACTTCGGCTTCTTCCAGTCTTACTTCCTCTTTACGGGATAGTTTATCGGCCTGTGCGTTTAGCTGCAGGGGCGATAGCAGAGTGAGGAGCACAATGAATAAAGCCAGAATTTTTCTGATCATACTACTAAATTGCCAATTACGCACATGCGCAAAAGCTGAGTATGCAGCTACTTTTAAACACCGAAAAGTTAACAGCAGCTATTTGCAAATGGTTATTGGCCTCTTTATTGCCCTGTTTCCGGGTGTATCGGGCATCAAAATGCTTGTTACCTTTGCCCCGTGTCAGCAGAACTATTTCAATTTACACTTTCCAACGGCCTGAGGGTGTTGTTTCGTCCTTCGGCCGGCGAAACCGGTCATCTGGCAGTATTTATCCATGCCGGTTCGCGCGATGAGGAAGAAGGGCAGGAAGGGCTGGCTCATTTTATTGAGCATACCTTGTTTAAAGGCACACGCAAGCGCAGTATGTTTCAGGTGCTCAGCCGTCTTGATGCGGTGGGTGGTGAGCTCAATGCTTACACTACCAAAGAGGAAACCTGCGTGTATGGCTCTTTTCACCGCCGCTACCTGAGCCGGGCGGCCGAACTCATTGCCGATGTGGTAATGAATTCCACCTATCCGGTGAACGAATTGGAGAAGGAGAAAGAAGTGATTATTGATGAAATCCGCTCCTATCTTGATTCACCTTCGGAGCAGATTTTCGACGATTTTGAGCAGCAGGTTTTTCGTACGCATCCGCTTGGCCGCCCCATTCTGGGTACCGAGGAAAGTTTAAAACGCCTTAAACGAAAGCACCTGCTCGATTTTATTTCGCGGCATTACCGTGCTGAAAATATGGTGCTTTGTATGACGGGTCCTTACACCGAGGCTGAAGCAACCGAAGTGGCCGAAACACATTTCAGCAAACTGCCCGGCGGCGGCGCGGCACCCAAGCGTAGCCGTTTCAGCGGTTACCGCGCACGTACCGTGCATCAGGCACAGGATACCCATCAGGCGCACTGTGTAATGGGTGCACCAGCCTACGCTACTGAACACGCTTCGCGCACGGCGCTGGCATTACTGGTAAACATGCTCGGCGGCCCGGCCATGAATGCCCGCCTGCACATGCTTGTGCGCGAAAAACACGGGCTTGTGTATAGCATTGATGCCGGTTACAACACTTGGACCGACGGCGGCCTGGCGCACATTTACTTTGGCTCCGATGCCTCCAACACCGAACGCTGCATCAGCCTAATCAACCGCGAACTGCAGAAAGTGCGCGATAAAGCACTCAGCCCGGCCGCACTGCGCGCTGCACAGTTGCAGTTTGAAGGCCAGCTTACCATTGCCGAAGAAAATAAACTCAACGTAATGCTTGCCCTCGGCCGCCAGCTTTTGCAGCACAACAAAACATCGTCGCTGGCCGAAATCTGTAACCGCATACGTGCCGTTACACCCAAACAGGTGCTCACAGTTGCCAACGAAATCTTTTCGCCCTCTCGAATCAGTACACTCGTTTACACGGGGCGCCCCTGATATATCCATGTTACGGGCTGTTTTGTCCAGCAATCAATTGTGTTTTCCTTGTAGTTTTGACATGCTCAACACACACCTGATATGTACGTTTTTGATCCTTCAATCGACGAATACTCGGCACGCTTCACCAGCGCCGAACCTGAAGTACTGGCGCAGCTGAGCCGGACTACACACCTGCGCACATTACAACCCCGTATGCTTTCCGGGCAGGTGCAGGGACGGTTTCTGACCATGATGGCAGGATTGATGAATGCCCGCCGCATTCTTGAAATAGGCACGTTTACCGGGTATTCGGCTATTTGTCTGGCCGAAGGAATGGCGCCCGACGGTAAACTCATTTCCATCGACATTAACGACGAAGTGCTGCCTATTGCCCGTGAAGCAGTGGAACAGGCCGGCTATCAAAACAGGATAGAACTGGTAACCGGCAATGCGGCCGAAGTAATGCCGGCCCTTGAAGGCCCGTTTGATCTTATTTTCATTGATGCCGACAAACGCAATTACGCCCGCTATTACGAACTGGCTTTGCCGCTGCTGCGAAAAGGCGGATTAATTATGGCCGATAACGTGTTGTGGAGCGGCCGCGTGTTTGACGAAAAGATAAACGATGCAGATACGCTGGCCCTGCGTAGTTTTTCGGAAATGGTGCATCGCGATGAACGGGTGGATAATGTACTGCTTACCCTGCGCGATGGCTTGCTGATGATCGTGAAACGATAGATGCCGATGGATTTTACCGCCTTACTTCAACGTCTTGGCCTTTGGGCAAACGAGGCTGCACAACCCGAAACACCGGGCCAGCCGCTCACGCTTTTTCAGCGCGAGCAACGTCTCAAAGCCCTGCGTACCGATGCCGGCAACTGGCTGGCTGTTTCAGAAATGCACATAACCGTGGCTGCCGAAGCGGTTGATTTGCCGGCACTGCTTTTTCCACGTACACTGTGCATTGCACACAATCCGGCCAGCAGTATTTCGCTGGTGCAGATGCGTAGTTTGCTCAACCGCCTGCGCCGCACCGGGCCGCCGGGTCTGCATGTGGTTATTGTGCATGCCAGTGGTCTGCCCGATCAGGTACGTGCCGGATTGTTTGGCGTGCAGGCAGAAATTGAGCACGGCGCGGCAGCACTCATCGTAAATCACCAAATTGTGGCTGGCGGGCTTTTCGGCAGCGGTTTCGAAACACTGCGCAGCAATATCCAGCAGTTGTTACTTTGAACGCTTGCGTTTACCCTGCTTACGCGGCAGATTAAGCGTAGGATCAAAATCGTAATCGAGTTTGCCGCCCCAGGCCGCCATCTGGCCCAGCGCCCATTGCTGACGGCGTTTAATGTATCCGCCCGGCGCATCTGCCTTGTATTTTATCGGGTTGGGCAGCACTACGGCAAGCAATGCGCTTTGTTCGCGGGTGAGGGCTTTGGCCGGACGCTTGAAGAACTTCTGCGACGCAGCTTCCACGCCATACACACCCTTGCCAAACTCAATACTGTTCAGATATACAGTCATTATCCGCTCTTTACTCCAGCACAATTCAATAAGCAGGGTAAACCAAAGTTCGAATCCTTTGCGCAGGTATGTGCTGCTTGGCCAGAGAAATACATTTTTTGCAGTTTGCTGCGAAATGGTACTTCCGCCGCGTATGCGTTTGCCATCTTCCGCTTCGTCCAGCGCACGCTGAATGGCTGCCGTATCAATTCCCGGATGATGAAGGAAATTCTGATCCTCCGTACACACCACCGCAAGCTGCATGGAATTGGCAATTTCATCGTGCCCCACCCATTTATGTGAAATACCTGCATCACTGTACTCCACGGCGCGAATAAGCATGAGCGGAGTTACCGGCACCGGCAGCCACCGGAATACCAGTACCAGTACAAAGCTGAAAAACACAAAGAAAAGCCCGAACCGCCAGAGCGACAGGAGCAATCGTTTAGATAAAGGTTGTTTTTTCACGCTGCAAAAGTAAATCTCTTTGCTTTTGTATGCTCAGGCCGGGCAAATTATCTGAATAAATGGAACTTACTGTACTGCTTTTGCGTTAAAACATGGCCATACCGGAGAGCCGGTTTTATCCTGCTGTTTTGAGATTATGCACGAAAAGCGTAATTTTAAAACACCCCTGCTTATGTATCAGTTTCTGCGAAGGTTTTATTACCGTCTTACACGTTTCGGCACAAATTCCGGAATGGATGAACTGCAGCTTCGCCATGCTGTACTCATCAATACCTTTTACTTTGTCAGTCTCCCGGCTTTTGTCGGGTCAATGATTCAGACTTATTTCTCCGACGGTCCGTTGCTCGGTAATGCCATGCTGGGGCTGAATGTGGTTTACTGGCTGGCCGCTCTTTTCCTTTACACAGGGAAATTTGTGGTGGCCGAGTTTGCCATTATGATTATTGCCAACATCAGTATTTTCTTTTTCCACAATATGGCAGGAGTGGAGGGGGGCATTTACATTTATTTCTTCCCGTTGCTCATCATGTTGTCGTTTCTGTCTGATTTCAGGCGGTTCAGGTATTTTACCTTTCATGTAATTATTTCATTGCTTACGCTTTTGTTGTGTATTGTGTTTGAACGAAAACTGTTCTGGTTTCAACAGCCTGCCGATGCGTTAGCCCTTTCTTTTAAATATAATCTCATCGCTTCGGCTGTACTCACCGGCTTTTGCACATTTGTGATTATTCGCATGAATCATCGCGAATACGAAACTTTTAAAACACAGGAACGCGAGCGCGAAGAAAATCAGCAGCAAATGCAGCAGGCGCTTCGTGAAAAGGAAACACTGCTCGCCGAAATACATCATCGCGTAAAAAATAACCTCTCGGTAATCAGCAGTCTGCTTAACCTGCAGATGAATAGTGTAAACAATGAATACACCCGGCAGATTTTGCTCGAAAGCAGAAACCGTGTGGCTTCTATGGCACTCATTCATCAGAAATTATACAGCAGAAGGGATAATGCCGAAGATGTGAACTTCGATACATACATTCACGAACTTGTAGAAGAAATAAGAGTTTCGTATCCGTTTGCCACACCCCTCAATATTCAGGTAAATGTGCATGCACAAAGTATTCCGCTTAATCTTACCACTGCCATTCCGTGCGGATTGATTTTAAATGAATTACTTACCAATTGTTATAAGCATGCATTTACCGAGTCGGTACGCGGTGAAATTACAATTACATTCGGTACAAGTGCTTTCGATAACGAACTCTACGAACTTACCGTGAAAGACAATGGCAAGGGTTTGCCTGATAAATTTGCTCCGTCCGACTTAACCTCACTTGGTATTACAATTGTGGAGTCGCTGACGGATCAGTTGGACGGCAAACTAAGCTGGAGTTCCGACAAGCATACGGGAACGATTTTCAGTGTGCAGTTCAGGCAATCAGCTGCGCGGTGAGTGTATGATTTTATTCACCCCAAAGATTTCATAATTTAATGAATGCATTTTCCCATACTTCACGCTATCAGAATTACAAACTGTAAGGCAATATACTTCTGAATAAACGCTTTTTCGGGAAAATGCATTACACCCCCACCTGCAAGAAATTAATACGCTTGGTAAATAACAGTCATTTAGTGAATAACCGTCATCTTTTTGGTGAGATTTTTACCATTGGCACTCAACGAAAAGATGTACTCCCCACTAGCAAACTCACTGCCATCAAGCTCAATTACATGATTACCGGCTTGCTGACTATTTAAGTTTATTGTTTTCAGCATACGACCATTGAGGTCAAAAACTCGCAGTATTACATCATCTGCCGCGTTTTCCAGTTCGTAATTAATCGTAGTGGAAGCACTGAATGGGTTCGGGCTGTTCTGATACATTTTTAGTCCTTTGTGAAATTCGTTTATCCCTGTATTTTGATCAACAATTGCAAAAATGTATAGATCATAATCAATTCCCCATATCCAGGCTTGTGTATTCCAAGTGCCATCAGCTATCTGAACCCAGGGTAATTCAGCTCCACCTGCATCTCCATGGGTAGAAGAAATCAAACCACAAGTATCACCATCAGAAAGTCCAGTAAAATCAACCCCCAACGCAAAGTTGCTGGTTACACTAACGGGAGTGGGGAAATTCCAAACTGTAAATACCGGTGCATCCAGTGAAGTATCAAGAGCAGAAATAGGTATATCATAACTTGCCAATATGCTGTTTGGAGCGGAGGTAGATGGACCGCTGCTGGTAGTGCCCGCCCCATTCATGTTGAACATTTTCAGCGTAATTTTTGAGCTGGTATCGCCTGAAAGCGTTTTTTTGGCAGCAAACCAGTACAAAGCCCCAACAACGTCCATTGAATTAGCAATTTCGAATGATTGAGCAAGCTGTAAATCACCAAAAATATTATTGCCGGACACATAACCTCCTCCACTCGTTGAATAAATGTAAAGAGCCGGTCCGCCTGCATTGGCATTCGACCAAGAAGGTCCCGAAAGGGTATCATATGGTGTAACAATTACAGATGATACTGTCGTAATTGCGGAGTTATTTTTAACATTAGAAAAAAGTGAAGGACGTTGTGCAGCTATATGTGAGCATACAGATAGCACCAATAGTAGTGTGTAGAGCTTTTTCATAATTATTGTTGCTGTTGTTTAGTATTGGTTTTAGTTTCGGGCAAATTTTTTCACCACTATTCCCTGTTCTGTTTTAAGTGCGGCAAAGTAAATTCCTGCAGGTAATTCACTGAGGTTGACATTGAGCTGATAAATCCCCGTCTGATAGGTGGTCTTTGATGTAAGCTGCTTTACTGTCTGTCCGAGAGAATTAATCAACAAAAATTCGCCATCAAGCTGTGCATTTACCGACATCATTAACGTGAGTTGATCCGATGCAGGATTTGGGAACAGCTCTATTGCGGCGGAGTTACTTATAGATTGTGAGTTAATACCATTGGGGGAAAGAAACGTACTACCAAGTTTAGCGTCATTTGCATTTAATACCCAGCAATTCCCATTTCCAGAATCAAGAGGTGCCGGATTGCTTGCATAATGTGAAACGAAAGCAACAAGATAAATGCGTTGATCATTATAATTTGCCGGAACATTATATGTAAGGTTCGTCGAATACGGAGTATTCAGAACCGGAGTATTCGGAATGATGCCTGCTGTTCCCCATGTTCCGGTTAGGCTGCTTCTCAAGACATGCCGGTGCGGGTATCCAACAATATAATGTGTGGCGCTGTTGTACTGTCCGGGATAATGCGTTGCGGCAAAAGTAGAATCATAACAGCGCTGATCCCAACCCATGCCGTTTCCTATAACACTATCTTCAACCAGATAAAGGTTTATTCGATAATCGCCGGCAGGAATATTTTGTAAAAATGTGGTATTTACAGTTGCATTAATTTGTCGTGTTGAACTATTATAAGTACCCTGAATATTTACATCAACTTTGGGGGGTTCTGTGGTATAGATGCGTGTGGCTACTGAGTCAAAGCCATCTACATTTATGAATGGTTCCGATCCCAGCCAGGGAAATCTGGTTCTGTCAATCATAACAGCCGGATTGAAAGTTCCAAAAGGGCTGGCGAATTCTACTAATATTTCATTTGTAAATGGAGAGCTCATGTTATCTGGAATAAATCCTTCATGAATACAGTAGAGTATATTGTTTGTACTATGTTGTTGTACCCATGTAAGCATCGCATACGATTGGGGAGGGCAATTTCCGCATTCCGCTCCTGTAAATTCTTCAATCAGTACACGTTTAGTCTGGGCAACGCCGCTAGTAAACATGAGTAGCAAAACGCTAAGAAGTATAGAGTGTTTCCTTGTCATTGCTTGAGTTAATTAGTTTAGTCAAGCAATATTCATAATATGTAATTTACCGTGCTACCCTATTTCATTCATAAGTTCTTTTTCAGACTAACATATATTGAACTACAGATTTTCTGAATTTTATGATTTTATGAAATGGTATTTGATGCTGTTCACTAATGTTTTATTTATGTCTGTCAATCCAGTATTCAATGTCAAATACACCTGAAATAGTTTTTGAGCCATCATAGAAGTTTGTTTTCTGAAGATCGTTTCGGAGGTTAGTAAACGCTTCGGCTTTCACGCTTCGTGAGCTGTCTTGAAGAGCGGACGAGGTAAGTGCTGTAGCTAAAATGTTGAAAAAGTGACCAGCAGGATAACTTTTCTTCAACTGTTTTCGGAATGAACGAACGCGGTGCTCCAAAAGATCATATTCGCCAAGTTCATAATAGATTATTAAAGCAAGAATTTCATTATCCGGAGTAAAAATATTTTGGTAGGAGAGTAAGATATTGTAGAATCTTAATGCCTCTTTATTTTTTCTGATATATATTGAAGCGACTATATAATTAATGAAGAAGAGGCGGAGAACAGAGTCGTTAAATTTGAACTGTTGCTGTATTATTGTCTTATGAATTTCGCGGCATCTTATAGCTGCTTTTTCACCATTATGCTTATTTAACAGGAGAATAACGTAATTCGTTTGAAGTATGAGGTAGTTGTCATTCACAAAAACAGATCGTTTTTTTAACGGAATTTTCCTGTAGAAAACTGCCGCTTTTTGTGAGTATTGTTCAATCCCTTTGCGCTCCAGATTGATGTAAGCCACGAAACAATTATTCAATGTGGTAATGTATTCTAAACTTCTATTGAAAAGTTGGGCATTATCCGATTCGATTTTTTTGACAAAAAGCAAACTGTATTTCAGGCTGTTTTCCCAATCATTAAGCAGGTGAAAACAAAAAGTTAAGGTCTGGGTGTATTCGCGTAACATGAAAAAGTTTTCCTCTTTATTCGTTACAAGTTTTTTCACTTCTTCAATCCATATATAAACCTGTCGTAATTCAGTATTCTTAGGCTTATGTTCCTGATGTAATAATCTCCACGCTGCCACATTGATACGTCTGATTCCAAGCCATCGTTTAATTAAGTCTAGTGTTTTGTCAATTTCAGTTTTGCTGATCGATACATTTTTTTTCGATTGCGGTTCCTGAAAAAACAAGCGAAATTTCCAGTCGAGACAAATAGGCAGATAAAGTATTTTATCGTACATAAGGCAAAGCTTCATTGCCTGTTCAATTGAACGGCGAAGAGCGGCAATCTGTTTTTTTTGCAATAAAATTTCTGCCTGTATGAATTTTCTAAGGATAATTATTTCCGGAGATCCGGTTGCATGAAAGTTTTCAAGGCTGCGTAGCGTTGTTTCTAATGCATAATGTTTTAATCGTTTAAATTGATCTGAAGATTTCAGGCTCAGTTTGTTTTTTAAATACCGTTCATCATATTCTTTCTGTGCTTCTATTTCCGTTAAGAGTTTTTGATATGATTTAACCAGACTCTTTTCGTTATTCTGTCCTGTATAGAGAGACAGATATCGCTTCTCATTCATGTCGAGTGAGTGTATAAGCTGGTGTAACTGATCAGAAGGTGTTTTCATCGGGATTTTTGAGCCTAAATAACCAGAATAAGTATTATTTCACAACATAAATTACGTATAAGTTACATTTCAGAAAGTAAAAAATGTTCATTTCTGGTCAAAAAAAAATGCTGTTTGTGGAGTAGTTGTTTAATTAACTGCGTGGAGGGCTTCAATGATGTGGAATTTTTGCGGAGTCTTTAAGAATATGTGCTTCGTTTAGTTCTTATAAATTTCCGGGTACAGGATTCTTTCACATACTGAGGCGATTATTGAATCCATTGCAGACGCGAACAATGAGAGGATTGGATCAAGGAGAACTCATTTCAAGATTATACATACCGCTTTTTCACAGCATCTTTTTTTTCAGATATTACGACTCGTTGGTTTCACACTATTCTTGCTCATCCCAACAATGCTGTCAGGACAACTATGCGATGCTAAATCATTTCGCTAGATCAAAATGTATCTGCAAGATCTCGAAAAGTATTTTGAGATGAGTTGAAGCAACTTTACGACGGCAAAATTCTGCGAGTCAGTAGTCAGTGAAGTTTCTAACCGACATTTACCATTGTTTGCGATCTATCCGGGCAAACTCCCTGCGAAATACATATGACAAAACACATAAGCAAAACGGAGGTATATTCCCATAACAGCATCGTTATGTTTTTTTGTAACCTGTTCATTTCATAAAAACAAAAACGGCGGCCTCGAAAGAAGCCGCCGTTTTGTTGTACAATAAATTGCTTAATTCATCAACGCACCAAGTGTATTTTCATACGGCTGCTGGTAGGTGGCAAGAGCGCCAAAGTCGTCGCCGTTAATTACACAGTTGCTGCCGCCGGTGGTGCCAATTTTTGAGAAGGCAACGCCATGCTGTGCGGCAATTTGTTCAAGTGCGGCTTCGCTGCCGGGTTTTACGCTAAGTACCACACGGCTCTGTGCTTCGCCAAACAGGAAGGCATCTTTGCGCACACCTTCGGCGGTGGTGATGCGGAAACCGATTCCTGAAGGCATGGCGCTTTCGAGCAGCGTAATAAACAATCCGCCATCGGCACAGTCGTGGGCCGATTCGATAAGGCCGGCGCGAATGGCTGCTTTTACCACCTGCTGCACGTTGTATTCTTCGTCGAGATCAAAATCTGGCGCCGGTGTGTTTTTTACACCGTGGTAGGAATACACATATTCCGACGAGTTGATGTCGTTGCGCGAACGACCAATGAGATAGATGCTGCGGTCGCTGTTTTTGAAATTCAGCGTAGTGATGAGTTTTTTGCTGTTTACCACACCGAGCATGCCAATGGTGGGCGTGGGGAACACGGGGCCTTCGTACGACGACTGGTTGTAGAAGCTCACGTTGCCGCCGGTAACGGGTGTTTCAAATTTGGTGCAGGCTTTGCCCATGCCTTTTATGGAGCCTACAAACTGCCAATATACTTCGGGGTTGTAAGGATTGCCGAAGTTGAGGCAGTTGGTAATGGCGCTGGGTTCACCACCTGAGCATACAATATTGCGTGCGGCTTCGGCTACGGCAATGGCGCAGCCTTGTTCGGGATCAGCATTCACGTAGCGCGAATTGCAATCGACTTTGAGTGCGAGTGCTTTGTCGGAATCCTTGAGGTTTACAATGGCCGCATCGCTGGGTGCATTGGTGCTCATGTTGATGGTGCCTACCATTGAATCATACTGGTTGTAAACCCAGCGTTTTGAAGCAATGTTGGGATGCGAGGCAAGGTGCATGGCCACGGCTTTCAGGTCGGCCGGCTCAGTTACCTGATCAATGCTGAATTTTTTCGATTCGGCAAAGTAGGCAGGCTCTTTGTATTCGCGGTGATACACGGGTGCGCCGCCGCCAAGTACAAGTGATTCGGCCGGAATATCAGCCACGAGTTCGCCGTGCATGTAATATTGCAGGCGGCCTGTATCGGTTACTTCACCGATTTGCACACAATTCAGGTCCCACTTTTCAAACACGCGCAGCACATCGGCTTCGCGGCCTTTGTGAGCCACTACCAGCATGCGCTCCTGCGATTCGGAAAGCAGAATTTCCCAGTCTTTCATGTTGGCCTGGCGGGTAGGTACTTTATCAAGCCATACTACCATGCCGCTTTCGCCCTTGGCCGACATTTCGGAAGTAGAGCAGGTAATACCGGCAGCGCCCATATCCTGCATGCCTACTACTGCGCCGGTGCGGATTACTTCGAGCGAGGCTTCGAGCAGGAGTTTTTCCTGAAACGGATCGCCCACCTGCACCGCCGGAAGATCTTTGGCCGAATCTTCGGTAATATCTTTTGAGGCAAAGGCCGCACCGTGAATGCCGTCTTTACCGGTTGATGAACCCACAATAAACACCGGATTGCCCACGCCGTGTGAAGTAGCCGAAACCGTTTCGCCCACCTTCACCAGACCGGCCGACATGGCATTCACCAGCGGATTTACATTGTAGCAGTCATCGAAAAATACTTCGCCGCCCACGGTGGGAATGCCGAAAGCATTGCCATAATCGCCAATGCCTTTTACCACGCCGCGCACCAGCCATTTCGTTTTTTCGAGCTTGGGATCGCCAAAGCGCAGTGAGTTGAGCTGGGCAACCGGGCGTGCGCCCATGGTAAAAATATCGCGGTTGATGCCGCCCACACCGGTAGCTGCACCCTGATAAGGCTCAAGCGCAGAAGGGTGGTTATGCGATTCGATTTTGAATGCGCAGCCCAGTCCGTCGCCAATGTCAACCAATCCGGCATTTTCTTCACCGGCTTTTGCAAGCATGTGCGGGCCGTCTTTGGGAAGTGTTTTAAGCCAAACAATGGAGTTTTTATACGAGCAGTGCTCCGACCACATTACCGAGTAAATGCTTAGCTCGGTAAAGTTGGGTGTGCGGCCCAGTATAGAGGTGATTTTATCAAATTCTTCGGGCAGAAGGCCCAGTTGTTTGGCGGTTTCAACTGTAACCGCAGTGGCAGAAGCTGTTGACATAGTGCTATCCGGAAAGTGAGGTGCAAAGGTAGGTATTTGAGGCCGAATTCCGGGGTAAATTATCAACCTTTTGCCCACTGTCAGCACAGCGGTTTAGTGAAGTGAATTATTTCGTTTAATTTTAGACTATGAAATTTTATGCGCTCCTATTACTTGGTGTTGTACTGATTTACTCATGCAGGCAGGAAAACGACGAAGAACCTCCACGAATTACTATTATTCAGCCTGCTACAGGAATAAATGTATCTGCTTTTGATACCCTTCGGCTGGTAATCGCATTAAGTGATAATGAACGGCTTACCGAGTGTGGTGTACAGATCGTAAACAGCGGTATGGTGCCTGTGTTTCCCGAAGTGGTTCAACCAATCAGCGGCAATCAGGATACGGTGTATATGAATTATATACTCAACGATGCACGGGTACCTTCTGGTACCTTTTACATCTCCGTGCGTGGGAGCGACGGCCGTAACAATGCCCGGCAGTACCGGCAAATTCAGTTTACCGAAGCCCCGTTGGAATTTATCGGACTTTGTTATTCCGGTACACTCTCGCCGGTTCAAACCGGTGTTTACTACTGCGATACAAGCTGGCAGTGGCGCCTGCTTTCCTATCCAACCGGTGCGGGCAGCGATCTGGCAGTGAGCAGTTGGTGGCAGCAGGCTTACCTGAGTACGGGAAACACCGGCATATTGCGCGCCGAAGCGTTAAACAATACAGCATTTCCGTGGCAGGTAAACATACCGCAGGGGCCGCCCACAGCCTGGAGCAGCCTGTATGAACACAACCGCCGCATCTGGGCAGCACATTATGGCAGCGAAAGGATACGTGCGTTCGATCAGGCTGGCACCTCAATGTATAATGTAGCCTGCGGCGATGGTATGCGTCCGTATTTGCTCGGAGGCACAGACCGCTATGTGGTGGCTGCCGAACATGATGCCCCGCAGGTAGTAAAGCAGTTGGAAGTGTTTGATATGTTTACCGGAAGCGCCATTCACTTTTATCCGCTTTCAATAGATGTAGTGGCCATTGAGCCGCTCGATTCTGTTTCGGTAATGGTGTATGGAAACAGCGCCGGACAGGGATATATGTATTTGTACAACTGCCTTACCAATACAGCCTGGCAGCCTTACACATTTGCAGCCGGTGTGGAAGTGAGGGCGGCCTGCCGGGTCGATGGAAACACACATTTAGTAACGGTGAACAACTGGATGGTACAGCAGTTTACACTTAACCCGATTGGTATGACTCCTTATGCCACTGTAAATGATCCGGGCAAGATAAAGTACGATGTGGTGAATAACCAGGTGTTTGTGGGCAACGGGAACTCTTCGATTCAAGTTCATTCGTATCCCAGCGGGCAGTTAATTCGAACCATTACTACGGGAACACCTTTGCTGGATTTTGAATTGTGGCACAATCGTTGAAAGGGAGCATGCCGGATTAATGACTGGTGAAACGGCTAATTTCTAATGGATTACCGGTATTCATCACGTTAAACGGAAATTTACAATGAATTAACCGCTTACATTTGTACTGCACTCAACTCCCTGTACATGCAGTGTTTTTTACCTCGTTTTCTCCTGACGGCGATTTTGCTGTGGTTTTGTGTTTCGCTTCAGGCGCAGCAACCGGCTGATACACTTCCCGAATTATCGCTCGATCAGCTTCTGCAGCTACGTGCGCTCGACAGTTCATCAGTTACAGAAGCCGAACTGAGTGCCCGTATTGAGGCCGCCTCGCAACGCCCGTTTTCAACCCGTGAAACCCCCAATGTGGTGACGGTAATTACGGCCGATGAGATACGGAACAGTGGGGCAAGAGACCTTATGGACGTGCTGCGTCTGGTGCCGGGAATTGAATTCGGAGTTGATGTGGAAGGTGCGGTTTCGCTGGGTATCCGGGGGCAATGGGGAGCCGAGGGAAAAGTACTGGTGGCTGTTGACGGCGTGGAGATGAACGAAATTATGTATGGTTTTTTCACCTTTGGTAATGATTTTCAGATTAACGCAATAAAACGGGTAGAAGTGATTCGTGGCCCCGGCTCAGTGGTAAACGGTGGTTTTGCGGCTCTTGGTGTAATTAATATCATTACACGGGATGTAACCGAGCCTGACGGACTGAAAGTATCCTCAACTGTAGGAGCTACACAAACCGGTTTTTCGAGATCAGGGGCTGATATTTTATACAGCACACATTCGGCTGATGGCTGGTATCTGGCCATGCGCGGCAGCGCAGGAAATGCATTGCGCAGCGATCAGCCCTATACCGATTTTCAGGGAGGCAGCTATACAATGCGCGCAGCATCCGATTTACAACGGCTTGACGCGGGGGTAAATATCAGCGGGCATGGGTTAAGTATGAATCTCTTCGTGCGTGATTACCGCGTGCAAACATGCGCACCTTACGGTGTTGTAATTGATACACTAAACCACATCAGCCGTTTTTTGCAGTACCGCGCATCCATTACCTGGAACAAGAAATTTGAAAAAGGCTGGTCAATACAAAGTGGCTTGTTTTTTAATTACGACAAGCCCTGGAATTCGGGACTTCCTTATCTGCAGGATCCGGCATACAACCGCGAAGGCCGGCGTACGCGCTTCAGCATAGGCGTGGGATATAGTTTTAACAGCCAGCTTGCAGTGAATTTCGGCGGACAGGCATTTATTGATCAGGCTGAGGCGCTGGATTCACTGAATAAATTCAGTATCAACGACAGTACAAATTTTGTGATTCGCAGTCAGTCGTTGTTTTCTGAGTTGATACTGAAAACATACTGGTTTAATGTGGTGCTGGGAGGGCGTGCCGAATACAACTCGGAATACGGTATTGCCTTTGTACCGCGTATTGGCATCACCAGAAACTTTGAACGCTTCAGTTTTAAAATACTCTACAACGAATCGTTCAAAGCGCCAACCGTCGAAAACTTCGACCTGCAGGACACCCCCGGCAACCTCAGGCCGGAATACGTAAAAGTGGGAGAAATAGAGTTTGGCTACAAATTCAGTCGAAAAGCGTATCTCAACGCCAATTTCTTCCGCACCGATATTCACAATCACATCATCTATTATTTTGATGCTGTTACCGGTGAGGAGTTCTATACCAATGGTTCACGACAAATAAGCTACGGAACCGAAGCTGAATTTATCTATCGCGGTGCCATTAATCAGTTGCGGGTTAGCTGGTCGTGGTATTCGGTAAATAATATGCCGGTGAATGAGGCGTATGCTGTTTCCGGCAATGACCGCGCCTTACTCAATTTCCCGCAGCACAAACTCACGGTTACAGGCACCCATGTTTTCCCCTCCGGGTTCGTAGTGAATTTTACGGGGCATTTAGTTTCTGAGCGCAGCCTGATTTCGGGAATTGATTCGCTTGGCAATTATCAGGTATCTGCCTGTGCACCTGATTTTCTGCTCTCGTCAACCATTAGTCGTAAAAATCTTCTCCCGGGTATTGATGTGGCGCTGTCTGTGCATAATCTGCTAAACAGAAGCTATGTAATTGGAATGCCTTATCGGGGCGAAACGGGGGCTTATGCTTCACTTTCACGCGAAGTGGTGCTGCGCCTTACCTGGCATCCGCAATTCAATTCGCCGAACATACGATAACCCCATGCGAAACATGAATAAACTGATACTGCTGCTTATACTGCCTGTGTTTTTGCACATGGCGGCTGGTATGCATTATCAGGAAATTAACTACAAATCATACACGCTCCTGCTGCATAGCTTTGCCAAAAATATCGACTGGCCTGGCGAAACGGGTAAAACCACATTTGTATATGGCGTTTTGGGCAAGTCGAAAGTATATGATGAGTTGTTGCTTCTCTCGCGCAACAAAAAAGTAAGGCACATGAGTATAGAGGTGCGAACCCTAAATTCACCTTCTGAAGCGGCTGCCTGCGATATGGTTTTTGTACCGTCCTCGCGTTCCGCATCCGTAAAGGAAATAGCCACACTTATTAAAGGTAAACCCGTGCTGATGGTATGTGAACGAACGGGTTACTGTCTTAAAGGCGGTGCAATAAGTTTTAATGTAAGTGAAGAAGGGACACTTCGGTTTGATATCAATACCAAGGTGTGTACACAGCAAAAATTAGTGGTGAGGGCGCAGTTGCTGCAAATTGCCGAAAGGGTGTATTGATTTTTGTGATTTGCATGGTGTTTACCACCGATTAAGGTGTTGTTGACATGCAAAATATTGTTTTTCATTTCGTTGGATTTGAAAATAGTTCCCGCCCCTGCGATATGATGAAGCCGGATCGGCGAATTGTATTAACGCTAATTAGTATTAGTGATGCCAGAAAGCATGCCCGCAGTAAAGTAAACGAGGTTATAAACCTTATCTTCGCGCGGGTTATGAAATTTCTTGCACGTACAATTAGCCTTATTTTGCTGTTTGTGTTGACGCAACGCTCAGCCGGGGTGCGGTATCAGGAAATTAATTACAAATCCTATTCATTGCTCCTTCACAGCTTTGCCAAAAATATCGATTGGCCTGATGAAATGCAGCGAAGCACATTTGTATTCGGAATCTATGGTAAATCAAAATTATACGACGAACTGCAGCTGCTTACCCGCACCAAAAAGGTGCGGCACATGACTATTGAAGTGCGCACGATAAATACACCTGCAGAGGCCGCAAACTGCCAGCTTGTTTTTGTACCCTCTTCGCGTTCTTCAGCCGTTGCGGAAATAAATAAGGAAATTACTGGTAAGCCTGTACTGCTGGTGTGCGAACGTGCCAATTATTATCAGCGGGGCGCAGCCATAAGCTACTCCATAGACGAACAGGGGGCCTTACGTTTTGACATCAATACGCAGATCTGTGCACAGCACAAGCTTGTGATACGCCCGCAGCTTTTGCAGATAGCAGACAGGGTATATTAGCTGAAATTTATGTTTGCTGAGGCGGGTTAGTGGCTGATATCTGTATGCTCAACCAACGCCTTTAGTTTCTCTTCGGTAAGTGGTTTTTCCACAAAGCCTTTGAGAAAGGGGAAACGCTCGGCCATTTCACGGTCGCGCTTGAGTGTGGAAGACGTGAGAATTACAATGTTCATCATTTCAACTGACTCAATGCTGTATTCCTCAAGTTCGTGCAACAGATCAAACCCGTCGAGATCGGGCATTTTTATATCGAGTAACACCAGATCTGGTTTTGCAGCTTCCTTATCAATTACCTTTTTCAGATAATCGAGGGCTGCATTTGAGCTGTTGAAGATTTGAAATTCACGGGTAATTTGCATGTCACGAATTAAATCTTCGTGATAGAAATTGGTGATTTCATTATCATCAATCAGCATCAGGGAATTAAGTGTTCTCATTGGGGCCTGGGGGCATTAGATTTCTAGTCCTATAACCAACATATCATCCATTTGTTCATTCACGCCCCGCCACTCGTTGTAGCGGCGAATGATGATGTTGCGCTGTTCGGGCATGGGCAAATCAGAAATTTCAAGCAGCATACGCTCAAAACTTGCACGGCCGAATCGTTTGTTTTTGGGTCCTCCAAACTGATCGGTATAGCCATCGGTGAAAAGGTAAATCTTGTCGCCGGGTTTGCCCAATACCTGCACGGTATCAAACTTTTCGTTGGTAGAATACTGTACGCCGCCGATGGTTGTTTTGCACGATTTCACATGCGTGAGAACATCGCCGGAAATAATAAATGAAGGCCGGTTTGAATTGGTAATGGAAAGCAGTCGCGTACGCGGATCAAAGCTGATCAGGCTGATGTCGAGACCATCGTAAATAATTGATTCCTCATCGTATTTTTTCAGCTGGCTGTAAAGGCTCAGCCGCAGGTTTTCGAGTACATCCGAAATGCGCGTACTCGACACAATGAGTGCTTCGTTGAGCAGGTTGTAGCTGATTAGCGACATAAACGCACCCGGCACACCATGCCCGGTGCAGTCAACAGCAGCAATGTAAATCATCTCATCTTTTTCAGCCATCCAGTAGAAATCGCCGCTCACAATATCGCGGGGCTGATAAATGATGAAGTGATCAGAGAAGAAAGCGTTGATCTGATTTGTTTCGGGAAGAATGGCTTGCTGAATACGCTGTGCGTACTCAATACTGCTGGTGATATCGCGGTTTTTGGCCTGAATAAGCACTGCCTGTTTTTCGAGTTCTTCTTTTTGTTTGAGCGTTTCGGCGGTGCGTTCCTGTACGGTGCGTTCCAGCTTTTCGCGAGTCTGGCGCTGGTTTCGTTCGCGCAACCAGAATATGGCAAAAATGCTTCCTGCCACAAGCACCGCGCACATCAAATAAAACCACCAGGTCCGGTAAAATGGTGCCAATACCGAAAACCGGTACGTGCGTGCATCGCTCATCCATTTTCCGTCAGCGTTACTGGCTTTCACCATAAACGTATATTCGCCCGGTTCCAGGCCTGAGTACACCGCTCTCGTTTCGCGTGTGGGCGGGCTCCATTCATCATCAAATCCAACGAGTTTATACTGGTAATACACCCGCTCAGGAGCTGCAAGCTGAATACCCGAATACACAAATGAAATGTGATTCATGGAATAGGGCAGGCGAAGGTTGGCGGGAAGTGCGAACCAGCTTTGCAAACTGTCGAAGCGGAAGTATGCACTTTTGTTATTGTTGATGTAGGTGTGAATGTTTTTATAGTTCAGCAGTATCTGCTCAATGTTCAGGTGAGGAGCCGGGTAGGTGTTAATGTCGTTATCAAGAATAAAGCGGGTCAGACCGGTAACCGAGCCCAGCCAGATATCGCCGTGCCGGTCGCGGATAATGGCATTGTTGTTGATTTCAACGGTGTTTAATCCGCTTTCCTGTGTATATGAGCGCACCGAGGCAATACTTCCGCTGCTGTTAAGCACAATTTTATTCAGCCCCAGGCGTGTGGTTACCCAAACTACATCGCGGTTTACCAGAAAGCCGGTTATGATGTTGTTTGAAAGACCGTTGCTTTGAGTGGAGATAAACTCGTCTTTATCAGCCGTACCGGAGAATGTATATTTAACCTGCTTGGCTGATTTGGTTATCCATATACCATTATTGTTTGTGCCCAGCCAAATATTACCAAACATATCCTGTGCAATACAGGCAATATCACCGTACAGTAAATTAGCTGTTGCCGGGGTAATATTTTTCACTTTGCCGTCTTCATTCAGTTGTGCCAGCCCTTTGCTTGTAGCAATCCAGATGTCGCCCTTCGCATCCTGAAAAATGGCATTGATGCGTCCCGAATTCAATACTTCTTCTTCCTCACCAATCTGATAAATAGAAAACGGACCTTCCGGGCCTGAAGTAGTGATGAGCGATACGCCCCCGGTTTGCATACCTGCCCAAATCTTTCCGCTTATGTCGGTAAATACAACCGATACAAAGTCCCACGGCAACCCGTTTTCCGAGTTGAGGCACACAAATGCATTTTCGGTTTTATTTCGATTGGCATAGGGAAGAATGCTGATGCCGCCACCCACCGTGGCACACCAGATGCCGTGATATTTGTCTTCGGTAATGCTGGTAATAATGCTTTCGCAGATCCCCTTTTCCCAGAGGTAGTTGATCATCGAATCATTGTTCACGTGCCAGTTTAAACCACCACCATACTCACCACTCCAGATATTACCGAAACTGTCTTTGAATACACAAAGCGTATTATCACCGTCGAAACGGTTTGAGGGAATGTGTGTGATAAATTTTTCGCCGTTCAGGCTGGCCATACCTTCGTTGAGTGTACCAATCCAGAGGTTGCGCTCATCATCTTCATAAAGGCAAACAATGTGGTCGCTTTTGAGGCCGGTGTTGTAGGTAAACTCGCGCAGCTGGGTTTCGGAAATGGTGTAGTTGCCTTTGGTATCTGACGGAAGCAGGCGTATTACACCGCCGCCGTCGGTGCCGGTCCAGATGGTGCCGCGGCTGTCGCACAAAATAGCACGGTAGCGGCGTTTGGGAAATAAATCAGTGCCTGAAGCCGTCACTAATGTGCTTTGCACTTTCATGTTCTTACCGGCCGGCAACAGGATGCGCCCCACTCCTTCAGCCAGATCGCAGAACCAGATATTGCCCTGCTGGTCGAGTGTGAGCGAGGTAATGTTCATGCCAAACTGAACGGTGTCTTTATTCAGCAGCATCACTTCGGTGGTGCGTCCTGCAAATTTGCCGGTGGTGGTAATCCACGGCGCGCGCGAAGTTTGTGAAACCCGGCTCTTGTTCCAGATCAGTCCGTACAGCCCTTCATCGGTGCACGCCACCCAGAGGTTCCCGTCGTTGTCAATGATGCCGGTTGAAAATTGCGGCATTATTGAAAAATTGCGCGAGTTGAGTGAATCAACGGCAAACGAGCCCCCCGGCACATTTTCTCTGATTGTGTAAATCTCACCCGGAGTGATGGCGTAGATAAGTCCGTTGTTCCAGAGCAGTTGTTTGATGGTGTTTTTGTGGAGTCCGGTTTTTTGTCCTATGCTTTCAAAGCGCAAACCGTTCCAGACCGAAATCCCCTGCGGTGTGCCAATCCACAAATAACCCGGTGAACTGCACAGCGAAGTAATGCGGTTGGACGGTAAGCCGTCTTCGAGGAAATAGTTGCGGAATGTTTTACCGTTGAAGCGGCTTAAACCGCCGTTGGTGCCTGCCCAGATGTAGCCGTTCACATCCTGTGTAATGGCGGTTACGCGCGATTGTGCCAAACCTTCGGCCACAGAAAATGTGCGAAAGTTATAGCGGTTACCGCTGGCGGAAATTACCGACAGCAGGAACCCAATCATTAAAAGCAACCTTACCGGGAGATGAGGCATAGATGGTATGTTGCGAAAATAGCAGTAAGCATCGGGTTTACCGAATATTTTTCGACTAAAAAGGTGATTCTTGAGACGAAAGAATAATTGACTGTTGTACAGTATAATGGAAATAAAAAAACACGGCTGTCCGGCCGTGTTTTTTATTTATATGCTATGCACGGTTAATTTTCAATTACAACACCCATGCGGCAGAATTTTTCAATGCGCTGATTCATGCGTTCATTGGCATCCATCGGCATTACTTCATCGAGCAGGCGCTGCAGTTCAGTGCGCATGATGGCAAACATTTCGTCCCAGTTGGTGTGTGCGCCGCCCAGCGGTTCGCGTATCACGCCATCAATCAGGCCCTGGCCCATCATATCATCGGCCGTAAGTTTCATGGCTTCGGCTGCGCGGGCTTTATGATCCCAGCTGCGCCAGAGAATAGTCGAACAGTTTTCAGGGGAAATCACCGAATACCATGCGTTTTCAAGCATAATCACGCGGTCGCCGATGCCAATGCCGAGCGCGCCGCCCGAAGCACCTTCGCCAATAATGATGCAGATTACCGGCACTTTCAAACGGGCCATTTCAAGCAGGTTGCGTGCAATGGCTTCGCCCTGTCCGCGCTCTTCGGCTTCGAGACCCGGAAATGCGCCGGGCGTATCAATGAACGTAACTACGGGTTTGCCGAATTTCTCGGCCATCTTCATCAGTCTCAGCGCCTTGCGGTAGCCTTCGGGATTGGGCATCCCGAAGTTGTGAAACTGACGCAGCTTGGTATTACGCCCTTTCTGCTGACCAATAAACATAACCGAGCGGCCGTTGAACATGCCCAAACCGCCAATCATGGCCTTGTCGTCTTTCACGGTACGGTCGCCGTGAAACTCTACAAAATTGCCATCGGTAATGCTTTTGATATAGTCGAGCGAGTAAGGCCGGTCGGGGTGGCGTGATACCTGCACGCGCTGCCAGGGCGTAAGTGAACTGTATATCTCTTTGCGTTTGGCCGCAATTTTTTCTTCAATTTCCTGAACTGAGCCCGATACATCCACTTTGCTTTTCTCGGCAGTCTGCACCATTTTGTCGCGCAGTTCGGTAAGCTCGGCAATCGGTTTTTCAAAATCAAGGTAATTCATCGAGGTATTTAGTTTGGTCCGAAGCAGCGAAGGTAAGAAATTGAGGGAAAACCGCATTAAAATGCAAGTAGCTGGCAGTTAGTGCGCTGCGCAATTGCCGAAAATCGCAGCCTAGCCTTTACCTTCGTGGCAATGGAAGTTTTTGCCAACGCCAAAATCAACCTCGGGCTTCACGTGCTTGAAAAGCGGGCCGACGGGTATCACAATATCGAAACCGTTTTCTATCCCATCGGCTGGAGCGATGTGCTGCACATACAGCCCGCAGCCAATACTGCGCCCGGGGTTACGCTCAGGCTTTCGGGCATTCCCGTGCCGGGCATTCCGGATGATAATCTGCTCGTGAAAGCCTACCACCTCGTTTCGGCCGATTATCCGATGCCCGGCGTGGAAGTACACCTCGAAAAGCGCGTGCCCATTGGCGCCGGACTGGGCGGCGGCTCGGCCGATGCCGCTTTTTTTCTGCGCGCACTCAACGAGCTGTTTGAACTCGGCTTAGCCTGGGGCGAACTGCATCACTACGCCCGGCAGCTCGGCGCCGACTGTTCGTTTTTCATCGCCAACCGCCCCGTGCTGGCCGAACAGAAAGGCGATGTATATGAAAGCATTGCGCTTTCGCTGGCGGGCACGCACATTGTGGTGGTGCATCCGGGCATCCACGTAAGCACGCCCGAAGCCTACCGGGGCGTAACGCCGCGCAAGCCCGCCCATGCGCTCGAGCACACGCTGCTGCACGAGCCGAGGAGCCGCTGGAAGGAGCTGCTGGTGAATGATTTCGAGCCAAGCGTGTTTGCCGCGCATCCGCGCATTGGGGAAATTAAGCAGCAGATGTATGAGGCCGGGGCGTTTTATGCGGCCATGAGCGGGAGCGGGTCGGCGGTGTTCGGGTTGTTTGAGCGGGGGGGGGATTTTGCGGGGATGTTTCCCGGGGCGGCTGTTTGGGGGGGGGAGTTGGGGTAGGGGGGGATAATCAATATACCCCAAACTCGGTTCGTTTTGTGTGTTTTGTATGTAAGGTGTCAAGATATTTCCTGATAATATTTACAAAAACTGTTTAAAAAAAGAGTAATATGTAAGATTTGATAACCGATAAAACACTTTAATTTGCAGAAACACGTATGACCAAATCCTATACTTATATTGACTTGTTTGCCGGGTGTGGTGGACTCTCGTTGGGGTTACACAATGCAGGGTGGAAAGGACTTTTTGCAATTGAAAAAAGTCCCGATGCTTTTAAGACATTGAAGCATAATCTCATTGACCAGAAAAAACACTTTACTTGGTGCGATTGGTTGCCGCAAACCAACCTCGAGATAAATGAGGTAATAAAAAACTATAAGTCCCAACTGACTGCATTAAGGGGAATGGTTGATATGGTTGCCGGCGGACCACCTTGTCAGGGCTTTTCAATGGCTGGTCGGAGAAACGAAAATGATGATAGGAACAAACTTGTTAAATCTTATATCAGTTTTATCAGACTGGTTCAGCCTAAAATCATATTTTTTGAAAATGTAAAGGGCTTTACACAAGAGTTCAAGAAAAACAGAGAAAAGGGGAAACAATATTCTAACTATGTGGAAAACGCTCTGAAAAGGGCTGGTTACAAAGTAAAAGGAGAACTGATAAACTTTGGTGACTTTGGAATTCCGCAAAAGCGAACAAGGTTTATTTTGGTTGGAGTAAGAAATGATATAGCTAAAAATAACAAGCAAATCGCAGGGTCATTTTTTAAAAAAATTGAAGCAAACAAAACACAATTTCTAGTAAACAAGAATCTTACTATCAATACAAAACTGAAAGATGCTATTTCAGATTTGCTTAAGAAAAACGGAACGGTTCAATCACCGGATACGGCAAATTTTCAAGCGGGTATTTATTCGGAAACAAAGAATCCATATCAAGTTTTATTGAGGAAAGGGGTTGATAATAAAATTGCAGACAGTCATCGTTTTCCCAAACATAGACCTGATATTATTCAAAAGTTCCAAGTGATATTAAATACTTGCCAGAAAAATAAAGATATAGACCCCAAGACAAGAGAACGTTTTAATATTAAGAAGCATACGATTATTCCTCTTGACAAAAACGCAAAAAGCCCAACAATTACAACTTTGCCTGACGATTACATTCATTACTGCGAACCACGGATTTTGACTGTTCGTGAGTATGCAAGAATTCAAAGTTTTCCCGATTGGTATCAATTTAAAGGGAAATACACAACTGGAGGAAAACGAAGAACACAAGAAGTTCCTAGATATTCTCAGATTGGCAACGCGATTCCTCCTTTGTTTGGTGAGCAAAGCGGATTGGTATTAAAACAACTAACTAATGAGTGATAAATATTTTAAAATAAGTTCAGCTTTAAAAAACTTAATTGGAAGTGATTTAATTACTGATAATTATGTTGCTGTTTTTGAGTTGGTGAAAAATTCTTTTGATGCCAGAGCGACAGAAGTAAAAATTACTTTTGAAGATATTTACTCTACAAATGCCAAAATTATTATTCAAGATAATGGTAAAGGAATGGACAGCGATGATCTCAATGAAAAGTGGCTATTCCTTGGCTATTCAGCAAAACGAGATAACACAGAGGATTACAGAGATAAAATTAAATCTGGAAGAGTTTATGCAGGGGCGAAAGGTGTAGGTAGGTTTTCGTGTGACCGACTTGGGAAATATTTAAATCTAATCACGGTCAGTGAAAAACCTAATAGTAAAATTGAGAATATCTTTGTTGATTGGTCAAAATTTGAGCAAAATCAAAAGATTTTATTTGATAAAATCCCTGTTGTTCAAAGCGAACTTTCAAAAACAAAATATAATTTAAAGCATGGAACTGTTTTAGAAATTACAGGGATTTCAAATGATTTTTGGAATAGAGATAATTTCAAAAAATTAAAAGAGAAGCTTTCAAAATTAATCCGCCCGGACTTAAATACTTCTGACGAAGTACAGAGGTTTAAAATAATTCTTTCAGTTCCCGATGAAGAAAATAAAGATAGAGAAGCCTTAAAACAAAGTACTAACACAGAAATTCAGCAATATTATAATACCGTAAATGGGGAAATTAAAAATTTTGTTTTTAATGAGCTTAACATAAAGACAACAAAAATAGAAGCTCACATTGATGACAAAGGAATAATCACAACGAAACTTTCAGACAGAGAAAATTTTGTTTATGAAATAAAGGAGAAATCTGAGTTTGAATTGCTTTCAAATGTTAGTATAACACTCTACTTTTTGAATCGTTCTGCTAAACTAACTTTTCACAAACGAACAGGGGTTGAGCATGTTGACTTTGGAAGTTTGTTTGTTTACAAAAATGGTTTTAGAATTTATCCTTATGGTGAAAGAAATGATGATTCATTAGGAATTGATAATCGAGCATTACAAGGTTACGCAAGATATATAGGTTTAAGGAGTTTGATAGGTGAAATTTCTATTCAAGGAATGAACTATGACCTAAGAGAAACAACCAGCAGAGGCGATGGTTTGTTGAGAAATAAAACGTACAATCAATTAGCGAATAAAGATGATAGTTTTCTTATTAGAACATTAAGACGATTAGAAAAATATGTTATTGATGTTACACAATGGGGGGTTAATAATGATGATGAAAACATTGATCTCACTTCACAGAAAGCTATCGAAGGACTTGTAAAATTAGTAGCTAATATCACAGATAAACAAACGATAGATATTAAATATAACAAGGATATTCTCAATCTTCTTTCTCTCAAGGAAGAAAAGAGCGCAACTAAACTTGTCAAGAATTTTAAGAGAATTGCTGCTGAATCAAACAACGAAAAACTTTATAAGGAGGCGCAGAAAGTAGAGAAAGCGATTTCAAGTTCCCTAAAACGAGCTAATGCAGCGGAAAAAGAAAGGGATAAAAAAGTTCAAGAGAAAAAAAATATTGAAGAGGAGTTAGAAAAAACTATAGAGCAGTTAAAAATATCTATTGCGATCGATTCACAGGATATAGATCAAGTAACCAATCTTCACCATCAAGTAAGAGTGCTAAGTGATAATATTTCAACTCAAATCACGCTATTTACTAGGAAATTAGATAAAGTACAGCAAATTACTCATGAGATGGTGAGGGAATTTATTGATGTCATTTCACTTGAAAATAATAAAATAGAGTCCATTTCCAAATTTGGAACGCGAGCAATATTTGAAAACTTCACTGATAAAACTAAATCTGATCTAAATTCATTTATTAGTAATTACGTTTCTAAAATCTCGAATTATTTTGCTAATAGTAAACTAAAAGTCGTTTTTTTATCTGAAACAAATACTCCATTCATAACTACATTTAGACCTTTGGATATTTCTATTATTATTGACAATATGATTAGCAACGCCAAGAAAGCAGGTGCTAAAAAATTAGTCATTGGCTTTAATTCAATATCAGATAAAGAGGCGGAATTTACTTTTACAGATGATGGGATAGGTCTGGCGCCGATTATTAATGATAAATACAGTGTTTTCCAAAAGGGTTTTTCTACGACTAGAAGTACTGGTTTAGGATTATATCATATTTCAAATATTGTAACTGAGTACAGCTGGGGAATAGATGTAACTAAACTTACAAAAGGTGTTCAATTCATAATTAAAATAAAAAATGAAGTTAGCATATAATATTCTTTGGTTTGAAGATAATGATGTTTCTTACAGTGGAAAAAAGGAAATTGTTAAGAATATTATTGAGGATGAATTAGGTTTTTTATTTCCAGAGCCTTTACGTGAGATTGATTCTAGAAATATAGAGCAGATTAATTATCGTGATATTGATTTGATAATTGTTGATTTAAACTTAGCCAATAATGATAAAGGTACTTCAATAGTCGATTTCATTAGAAATACAGAACAAGTTTTTACAGAGGTTGTTTTTTATTCATCTTATGGTGAAGATGCTGTTAGAGATGCACTTAGGAGTTTTAAAATTGATGGTGCTTACTGTGCTGATAGAGAAAATGCTGATTTTGAAGATAAAGTGAGGCAAGTAATTCATACTACAGTAAAAAAAGTTCAGGATCTAAATAATATGAGGGGATTAATAATGGCAGAAACTAGCGATATTGATAAGACTATGTTAGAAATTATTAAGATAGGAATTGATAATAGCTCGTTGGGTATCCGTGAAAATCTAATTAATCAAATTTTTGACAGTGTAAGTAGTAAAGTTTCAAGAAAGAAGGAAAAATTTGATAGATATTATTATAATAAAAATATTAATCAGGTTATCAAAGATACTGTAATGTTTGACACTTCTGAAAAAATTAATGCTATACAATTCATAATTGACACAGTTAGTCATAACGTTACACAGCCGTATAAATATGGTGTTTTCACTAGTAGGTATTCTGAAATAACAAAAAAAAGAAATATACTTGGACATGAAAATCAAACATCTTCTGAGGGAAGAGTTATAGTTGGTGTTGGTGACCATGCTTTTGAATTCAATGATGAGTTTTGTATAGATATTAGAAGAAGAGTAAAAAAATATGGAGATGATTTAGATGATTTACTGAGGTTTGTTAGTTCACTATAGTTTGCGTGCATTTTTAATTATGAAGACAATTATTATGTTAAGACATGATTTCCATCATCTCAAATTAATTGATTTAGTATTATAAAAATCTACCCCCCCCCCTACTTCGGTGCCCGCTTCAACAAATACAAACACACCCCCAGAAACACCACATTCGGAATCCACACCGACACATACGGCGGAATAACCCCGCTTTGCGCATACGACTGGAACCAGCGCTGGAAGAAGATGTAAATAAAACTGATGGCAATGCCAATGCCCAGGTGCTTGCCGGTGCCGCCGCGTTCCTTACGGCTTGATACGGCCACGCCAATGAGTGTGAGGATAAACGTGGAGAAGGGCAGGGCAAAGCGGTTGTAATATTCCAGTTCGTAATAGAGAATATTCTCAGAGCCTTTCATGCGCTCGTTGTTGATGTAGCGGAGCAGTTCGGGCTGGGTCATGCTTTCCATGAAATTGTTGGGCATGTCGAAATCTTCGGGCGTGAGGTTGAGCACCGTATCAATGCGGGCGCCTTTGTAGAAGCGTTCGGTTTTGCCTTTTATTTCGCGCACGGTGTAGTCGCGTATGGACCAGCGGCGGCGCAGGGTGTCCCAGCGTATTTCCTTGGCGTAAAGTTTATAGGTGAGTTCCTGTCCTTTTATTTTTTCGAGGGTGAAACGGGTGCCGGTGTTTTCAAACAAATCATAACGTTCTACATACGCAATTACTCCCGGGGCCACCTGCCGGTAAAAATTGTTTTTTACCGAGCTTGTTCTTCCGCCCACATATTTCGCTTCAAAACCCAGCCGCGTTTTGTTGGCCTGCGGAATGACAAACATGCCCAGCAGCAGTGACGTGATGGCAATGATGGCCGCACCAATCATGTACGGACGCAGGTAGCGGTTAAAGCTGATGCCGGAAGTGAGTATGGCCACCACCTCGGTACGTGTGGCCATGAGTGAGGTGAAGAAGATTACCGAAATGAACGTGAAAAGCGGACTGAACAGGTTGATGAAGTACGGAATGAAATTGAGGTAATAGTCAAACACAATTTCATTGGCGCTTACATCGTGCCGCAAAAAGTCTTCAATCTTCTCCGAAATATCAAATACAATCACAATACTGATGAGCATGCTGATGGAACCGAAAAAGGTTACCATGAACTTGCGCAGAATGTATCGGTCGAGTACCGGGAGAAGATTTTTCATCAAAGTCGTTTGGCGAGTTGCGGCACCATTGCCTCTTTCCACGCGCGGAAGCTGCCGTCGATAATGCGTGTGCGCGCTTCGCCCACCAGATCGAGGTAAAAGGCGAGGTTATGCACTGATGCAATCATGGCGCCAAGCATTTCGTCGCTGTGCATGAGGTGGCGCAGGTAGGCGCGTGTGTAGCGCAGGTCGTGTGCCGATTTTCCTTCGGGGTCGAGCGGGCTGTGGTCGTTTTTCCACTTCTCGTTGCGGATGTTGATGATGCCCTGCCAGGTAAACAGCAGTCCGTGACGAGCATTGCGCGTAGGCAGCACACAGTCGAACATATCCACACCTGCCGCAATGCCTTCGAGAATATTGGCCGGCGTGCCCACACCCATCAGGTAGCGCGGCTTGCCGGCAGGCAGAATATCGCACACCAGCTCGGTGAGTTCGTACATTACTTCGGCCGGTTCGCCCACCGAGAGGCCGCCAATGGCATTGCCTTCGCGGTTTTGTGCGGCCACAAATTCGGCCGAACGGATGCGCAGGTCTTTGTACGTGCTGCCCTGCACAATGGGAAACAACGTCTGGCTGTAGCCGTATTTAGGCTCGGTACTGTCGAACCGGTCAATGCAGCGTGTAAGCCAGCGGTGTGTCATTTCCATCGACTTGCGCGCATACTCGTAATCGCACGGGTACGGTGCGCATTCGTCAAACGCCATGATAATATCTGCGCCAATGGTGCGCTGAATGTCCATCACGCCTTCGGGTGTAAAGAAATGCTTCGACCCGTCGATGTGCGAGGTAAACTTTGCGCCTTCTTCGGTGAGCTTGCGTTTGTGCGAAAGCGAATACACCTGAAACCCGCCGCTGTCGGTAAGGATGGGCCGGTTCCAGCTGTTGAATTTATGCAGGCCGCCGGCTTTTTCAAGCACATCGAGGCCCGGGCGCAGGTAGAGGTGATAGGTATTGCCGAGAATAATCTGCGCGCGGATTTCGTTTTCGAGCTCGCCCTGATGCACGGCTTTCACGGTTCCGGCGGTGCCCACAGGCATGAAAATAGGCGTTTGAATGCGGCCGTGGTCGGTCACAATTTCGCCGGCTCGGGCTTTGCTGTGCGGGTCGGTATGCTGGAGGGTAAACTGCATAATGTTACACTACGCGCACAAGCAGGTAGTCTTTTTTTCCTTTGCTGAGCAGCAGGTAGCGGTTGTTGAGCAGATCGTCTTTGGTAATGGTGCGGGCTGGGTCGCTGAGCTTTTCCTTGTTGAGTGAAAAGCCGTTTCCCTGCATGGCGCGTCTTACTTCGCCGTTTGAAGCGTAGTAGCCGGTTTGCGCCACCAGCAGATCCACAATGTTAATGCCTGTTTCGAGCAGCGTGGCTTCTACTTCTTTCTGCGGCACATCGGCAAACACGCCTTCAAAATCCTCGTCGCTGAATTTGCGGAGTGTGTCAATGGTGCCTTTGCCAAAGAGAATACCGCTGGCTTCGATGGCGGTTTGCAGGGCTTCTTCGGAGTGTACGCGGCGCGTAATGTCTTCGGCAAGTGCTTTCTGCAACACACGGCGGCCCGGATCCTGTGCATGTTCGGCTTCGAGCGCTTCAATTTCTGCGCGCGTTTTGAGCGTGAAAATGCGGATGTACTTTTTCACGTCTTCATCGCCGGCATTAAGCCAGAACTGGTAAAACGTGTAGGGCGAAGTACGTTTGGGATCGAGCCAGATATTGCCTTTTTCGGTTTTGCCAAACTTTTGTCCGTCGGCCTTCTTAATGAGCGGCGTGGTGAGCGCAAAGGCATCTTCGCCACCGGCTTTTTTACGAATGAGCTCTGTGCCGGTGGTAATATTTCCCCACTGGTCAGAACCGCCCATCTGCAGTTTCACGTCGTGGTTTTTCCAGAGGTGGTAGTAATCGTAGCCCTGAATAAGCTGGTACGTAAATTCGGTAAACGACATGCCCTCGGCGCCTTCGCTGCCGTCGATGCGGCGTTTCACTGAGTCTTTGGAGAGCATGTAGTTTACGGTGATGTATTTGCCTACATCGCGTATGAAGCCGAGAAAATCAATCGACTTGAACCAGTCGTAGTTGTTTACAATTTCGGCTGCGTTTTCGCCGCAGTTGAAGTCGAGGAATTTCTCAAGCTGCGCGCGCTGGCAGCTGAGGTTGTGCTGGAGAATGGTTTCGTCGAGCAGGTTGCGTTCCTGCGATTTGCCTGAAGGGTCGCCAACCATGCCGGTAGCGCCGCCCACCAGGGCAATGGGTTTATGTCCGGCCTGCTGAAAATGCAGCAGGGTCATAATCTGCACTAAGTTGCCCACGCCGAGCGAATCAGCCGTAGGGTCGAAGCCGATATAGCCTTTTACCATTTGGCTGGTAAGCAGTTTTTCGGCACCCGGAGTTACATCATGTAGCATGCCCCGCCAGCGGAGCTCTTCAATAAAATTGGTATGCATAGCGGGGCAAAGATACAGATTCGGCGGGCTTTACGGCATGTTTTTAAAACGGAATGCCCCCGCCTTCGATCCGAAAGCGGGGGCCGGCAGTTTGCTGCGAACATTACTGCCCCGTCTGCACAAACGGAATGTGGCTGATCTGTGTTTTCCCCCTGACAGACAGCACATAACAACCGCTTCCCAGTGTAGCTGAATCAACTGTGAAGCTTAACATTCCTGCAGCAATTGTGCGTTGCATAACTAACTGACCGGAAAAGTTGGTTATGGTGACAATAAGTTCGCCATCGGCTTGCGGAATTTCAATGTGCAGTATGCCGGAAGCGGGATTGGGCCACAGCCGCACGAGGCCGTCAGATACCGGCTCCGCAACAGAATTAGGTTGCAGGGTGCCGCTGCGGGCAAGCATCAGGCTGTAAAAACCGCCCTGCGGCTGATACGGATTCTGTAACGAAAATTGTGAGCCTACTGTAGTGGTTGCACTGCTGAATTGCCCGGTACACACCATTTTCCCGAAATCATCGTAAGTTACACCGGTAAACCACTGCTGTATATTACCCCGCATGTCGAGCGCGCGCTGCACATTGCCCAACGTGTCAAGCTCCATCAGGTAACCGCAGGTGGCAGGACCAAACTGAGTCATGGTTTGCGGCAGGGTAATGGCATCGAAACCGGTGTTTCCGCTGTAAATGCCGCAGGCTGCAATGCGGCTCAGATCAGGACTTATTGCCCAGCCTGCAGACACCGCAACGCCCAGGGGAGTATTCCCGTATCCCTTACCCAAAACAGGCATACCATTGGTGGCATCAATTTTAAATAAGAATACCTTGAGACTATCCGGGTTTTGCGGGTTTTGAGGTGATGAAACCGTGTAAATACTGTCATACACCACATTAAATCCCTGATAGGTGCCACCCACATACAAATTCCCTGAATGATCGGGCATCACGCCGGTGACTTCATCATATGTAAACTCGCCAAAATGATAGCCGCGAATGGCTCTTGCCCACAGAAAATTACCGGTGCTTCCGTCTAAAGCGGCACAAAATCCCTCTTCACCATTGGCTACATGTAGTGTGGTTGCTCCGAGGACATGCTTTAAACTGCCGATTTTGCCACCGATAAATACGGTATTGTTCTGATCGGCGCTGATGTCAAGCCCTTCGTCATACAACCCCGGTTCAGTGCCCGGCCCCGAACCACTCAGCCACATACAGTTTCCAAGCGGATCAAATTTAGCCGCAAATACATTGCTGCCTGAAAGCAAAGAGTCTTTCTGTAACGTAAGGCAATGACTGCCAAAGCAAATGGAGTCAGTACTGAAACTGCCTGTGACCAGCACATTGTCCTGCGTGTCTATGGTAATTGAATTTATTTTGTTTTCGAAATACCACGGGAGGCTGTTTACTGATCGCATCTGCACCGCCTGAAGGCATTGTCCGCCAGGTGAAAATTTTGCCCAGTATCCGCTCGAAAATGTACCCGGCGATTGAGTAAGTGTGAACGCGCCAAACGTAAGTGAAGGACTGTCGAAAATTCCGCAGATGTACACATTGTTGTCGGAGTCCACGGCAATGTCGAAACTCCGGTCGTAGCCGCTTTCCCCAAATGATTTTGCCCAGATTAAGTTGCCCGAAGAATCATGTTTGGTGAGGAAGATATCGGGGTAAAAAGCCGAGAACGCTGTGAGTGTGTCACTGCCAATGTACATACGATCGAGAAACTGACCTGTGGTATAAATATTTCCGCCATCGTCAGTTACTACGGTAGATGAAAGTATGCTGGCTCCCTGACTGTTTCCCTGTCTGATCCAGCTCATAGGAATGGTTTGTGAAACAAGCTGTACACTTCCTGCAAGCAGTATAATTGCACAAAAGAAAATGAATCGGGAACGCATAGTTGTTTTGTTAAATTATTTACGCTGCAAAACAACTCACTATAATGCTTCCGGTTATTTCCGGTTGAATTTAGAATTCATGTTAGGAATTTTTTTTGTAATTTTAAATGATTGATATACAAGTAATAAAACTAAATTTAGATAGTACTTATGAATGATATTTCTACACTTGTTAAATCATTGGTTCCGGGTGAAAAAAGGTTTTTCAGTTTACTTAATTCACATTATGAACGCGGTCATGTGCCTGATCATCTCGAACTGTTTCATGCAATTGTCCGGGCGGATGAACGTTCTGAAAAAGACTTTCTGCGTAAGCACAGGAATAAATCATTTGTACGTTTTTTTGCAGCCAATAAGCACAAGTTGTGGCAGCGGGTATTAAATGCACTTGTGCACTATCATGAAGATGAAGTGCTTTCGCTGCGTATGCGTAAACAAATAGCACAGGCCGAACTGCTTTTTTACCGGCATTTCCATAAGGAGTCCGCCAAACTTCTTTTCAAAACGATAGACCTTTGTAATCAGGCCGGTTTGCATGAAATTGAGCTTGACGCAGTCAATCTGCTGATGCGTATTTATGTGCAGGAAAGCGCAGACCGTTTTGCCGATTTGAACAGTAAGAAGCGTGAATTGCTTGCTGTGCTTGATGAAATACAACAGTATTCGGAGTTACTGGCCCATGTCATTGAAATTACAAATGGATTTACCGGTACAACGCATGCCGGTTCGGAACGTGCAGTGTGGCTGCTTGAGCATGAATTGATGCAGCAGACGCATAAACCCCGGAGTATAAGGGCTGAAATACTAAGGCACAGTATTTACGTACAGTACTATTATGCATCGCGTATAAACACGCCTCAACTGATTGTTCACAGCGAACAAATGCTTGAGCTGTTTACTGCAAATAAGTGGATTGCCGCAGCTCACCTGCCTGAGTTAACAGCCGTACTGATGAATAACCTCAGCAATTACTATGTTCAGCGCGACACAGTAAAACTGACAGCCTTGCTGAAGCATGCCGAAGGTATTCTGAATAAAGGCATATCACGCAGTGGCTATCTGCCTTTACTTATTGATTCAATGTTTATACTGGGCAAATTATACCTCTGCAATCTGGAAGGCAATTTTGAGAAGGCACTGAAACTGGAAAAGCAGGTACTTCATTTTTCAAATGAGTTGCTGAAAATTGGCCATCCGCGTTCGTATATGCTGATCTATAATTTTGTAATTGCCTGTTTACTGGCAGGGAATTACCGGAAGCCGATACGTGTGCTTGCAATGGCAGATGCATTAAGGGAACAGTATTATGGTGATGTACGATTCAGACAGCTGAATTACCTGCTTATGTTTTGTTACCTGAAAACAGGAGGATATGAGTTGTTGCGAAGTGTGCTTACTGCTATAAATGAACAACAGGGTAAAAGAACCATCAGCGAGGCGGAACGCTATTTACAGGTATTTTATCAGCAGGTTGCAAAGGGTGTGCAGGTGAAAATACGGCAGCTGATAAAAGCACTTGAAAATAAATGGGAGAGCCTGAAAACGGAAGAGGATGTTCTGTTTTTTCAGCATAATCAATCACTACGTGTATTATTGAGGGCACAATTAAAGGGTACCGATTTTGCCAGTGAGTGGAACCGTTAATTTTGTGCGTGTTCGTGCATGGATGCATACCGGAACCGGTTAAATTGATTTAATACGGTAAGTGAAAGGTAAACAGGGTTCAATTGCTAAAGGCTGAGTATCTTTGCAGCCATGATTCTGCTCACCGGCGCTACAGGAATGCTGGGTGCACACATTGCACTCGAACTGCTTCGCAGCGGTGAAGCCGTGCGTGGGTTGAAACGTGAGCAAAGCAGCACGGCGGTGGCAAAGTCGGTATTTGCCTATTACGGTGCCGAAGCGTTGTTCGGGAAAATAGAATGGGCCACCGGCGATGTGCTCGATATGCAAAGCCTTGAAGAAGCCATGCAGGGTGTGCACAAAGTGGTACACGCAGCAGCACTGGTATCTTTCGATCCGAAGGAGCGCAATGCACTCTGGCGCATCAATGGCGAAGGCACGGCCAATGTGGTAAATGCCGCGCTGTACTGCGGTGTGGAACGGCTGGTGCATATCAGTTCCATTGCAGCACTCGGCGGTAACGAGTTCGGGGCGGTGATTGATGAAGAAGCCTGGTGGAAAAATGCGCCCGGCAATACGCAGTATGCCATTTCGAAATACAATGCCGAGCGTGAAGTATGGCGCGGCGTGGAAGAAGGGCTTGATGTGGTTATCCTCAATCCGTCCTACATCATCGGCCCCGGCGATGCCACGCGCAGCAGCAATGTTATTTTTCCTATTGCGCACAAAGGCACAGCGTGGTTTACCGAAGGTGTGACAGGCTATGTGGATGCCCGCGATGTGGCTGCTGCTGCGCTCTGGGCGCTGAACTGTAACCGCACTGCCGAACGTTTCATCATAAACGCTGAAAACATTACTTACCATCGCTTTCTCGATTACCTCATGCAGCAGTTTGGTCATAAGCCCACCAGCCGCGCACTTAAACCGTGGATGACCAGCCTTGCCTGGCGCATGGAAAAGCTACTGCGCCTGTTTGGCCGAAAACCCGCCCTCACCCGCGAAACTGCCCGCGTGCTGCACACCGTAAACCGTTTTGGCGGAAGCAAACTGGCTCAGGCCATGCCGCTCAGCTACAGAACTGTGGAAGAAGCGGTAAAAAATGCCGTGCCGTTTTACAAGACCTCACTTTCTCACCCGCATTAACAAGACCTGCATCTGCACATACATCCGTTATGAAATCAAGAAAACCTTCCGATTCGCTGGCCATCTCCACCCATCACGTACTGCCCAACGATACCAACAACCTGAACAATCTTTTCGGCGGCCGCCTGCTGGAGTGGATGGATGTAATTGCGGCCGTATCGGCTCACCGCCATTGCCGCCGTGTAGTGGTTACAGCTACGGTTAACCACGTGGCCTTTCACCAGCCTATTCCCTACGGAAGCATCGTTACGCTCGAAGCAAAAGTTTCGCGTGCGTTTTCTTCGTCAATGGAAGTGTTTATTGACGTGTTTGTAGAAAACCCGGTAACCGGCGAGAAGGTGCAAAGCAACGAAGCCATTTACACCTTTGTGGCGGTTGATCAGAACGGATCGCCGCTGCCTGTGCCGCCCATTGAGCCGGAAACGGAAGAGGAGAAAAAGCGTTTCGACGGTGCACTGCGCCGCCGCCAGCTTGCACTTATTCTGGCCGGTAAAATGAACCCGCACGAAGCTACTGAGCTGAAGGCGTTGTTTGTGTAAAAAGCAGTTATGTATTTGCTGCACACCACGCGCCTGCACATGCGCGAACTTACCGAAGCCGATGCGCCTTTCATGTACCGCATGATGAACAGCGAAGGCTGGCTTCAGTTTATCGGCGACAGGCACATACGCACGCACGACGATGCAGCGGCATACCTGCGCAACGTGTATATTCCGCATTATGCCACACACAGCTTCGGATTTTATGTGGTGAGCCTGATTGACAATGATGAACCGCTTGGGCTTTGCGGCCTTATCAAGCGCGACGGACTGGAGGATGTGGACATTGGTTTTGCATTTTTGCCCGAATATCAGGGCAAAGGCTATGCGCTGGAAGCCGCAAAAGAAGTTATGAATTTTGCCGCAACCAAAGGCATTTCAAACGTGGTGGCCATCACTACTCCCGATAACGAAAAGTCTGTTGCACTGCTCCGCAAAATCGGTTTTACGCAGCAAACAGCAATAGTAATGAACGACGAAAGTCTGTTGCTGCACACAAAGTAGTTCAGGCCACTTCGGCGGCTTCGCGGTGTTCTGCTGCTTCGTTGAGTTTGCGTGTGGTGTTTGGTGTGCTGCGGCCAATGCGCTGAGCCAGTTTCATAGCCGGTTTTTCAACCAGCATATACATAACCCACGCACTCATCACACTCAGCACAAATCCGGCCATAATAACCAGTACTTTTTGAAGTGGTGTATTCAGCTGGTGCGAAAGCAGGTTGATAATGGCTGAACCCGTTGCCGTGTGCACCAGATAAAGCGAATAAGAAATTTCGCCCAGCCATTCGGTTGCTGCCGTGCGCTTGCGGCCAAAAAAACTCACCAGCATCAGCGTGCCTATGCCAATACAAAGATCGGCAAATCCCTGCACGTGAAATACAACCAGCGCACACATCAGGGTATAGGCAATGTATTCGTAGCGCGTAATTTTTTTATGCTGAAAAATTATCCACGCAATGCCTAACCCGAAATAGGGCGCCCAATGCAGGAAGAAAGCTTTTGAGGCAGGCAAAAACGGCATAACGGCAACTACAACAAAAAACAAGGCACGGTATCTTACACGTGGCTGCATCACCAGCGGGAAAAGCAGCGCAAGCGCAATGTAATACTGCACTTCAATGGCCAATGTCCAGAAAACCGGATTCAGCCAGTGTGCATGTGGTGTAAACGGAACCAGCCAGAATGCATTGGTGAACATATTCCCCGCATCGGGCATGAGAAATCCGGGATTATTGCCCTGTGTATAGTTGCGAACCAGCAAATAGGCTACGGTTACACCCAGAGCAGCCCAGAACGGAAGCATAATGCGCGTAAAACGTTTTGCCAGAAACACATGGGTTTTCCGCAGTGAAAAATCAGAGCGGAGCAGCGCAAGCGGAATGACAATTCCGGAGAGAATAAAAAATACCTGCACACCTTTCTCCCCCCAATGAAAAGCATCGGATATTGTCTCATTGCTTACGTAACCGGTGGTTGTACATACAAAATGATACAAACACACCGATACTGCCGCCAGCCCCCGCAGCGAGTCGATTCCAGGTATGCGCACGAAACTTGATTTTCCGGTTTGGGTGTTCTACGTGAAAAAGGACACAGGGTTTACTTTTTCTGATGAAAAGGGAGAATAGTTATTCACAGGTTTGAATTTGGGGATGAAGCGGGAAGAATGTAAGTGTAGTTATTATTTCGGATTGATAAATGATGATGCTGTAAATAAAGAGTATTGCCGCTAATTTTCACTTCAGACGTTTGAACGTTTTTTCCTCTCCGCCCCGCTTACTTAACATAATTAGATTTATTTGGAAAGAATTCTGCTCAGCAATCAAGTGAGGCTTTTCCGGCAAAATTCCATTCTGCAGAAAGAATGTATATTCATCCCCAGCTACTTAATACCACTTTATTCGAAATGAAGAAGACAGGATTGTTGTTTTTATTCTTTCTGCTTGCTGAGCCGCTTTTAGCGTTGCGTATAGCTTGGGATTTGCGTGTCTGGCCACAAAGTCATCAATTATCGCCCAATTCACTCATTATTGTTGAGGGGTATGCTTATGGTCAGCATACAATCAGAGAACTCAATAGTAAGTATCCCGTCAGTCTTAAGTCAGGGTCAGAAACAATTCTGCTGGAGGTAGTTAAAATATACAATGGAATGGATGGGAAGAGTATGGCACTTCTTAAGCCGGTAAATAACCTGACGGCAGGTTTAACCTATAAATTGTGTATTGATAGTTTGGAACAATACGAAGCAGCCCGGTTAGAAAGGGATTCTCTTTACTTTAAAGTTAGTTTACCTGCTGATTATGAAAAGCCTGTATGGTTAAAAAGTCCTTCATATATCGGGAACTACTGCCGTCAAAGCGAATATGAACGCAATAGATATACTTACTTCTGTGCATGTACAGACGATGATTCTTCTGTTTTAGTTCATACTGAATTGAAGGATTTAAAATCAGGTAAAATATTCGAATACATTTTAACACTACAATACAACCAAATACGTGTCGGGGCTGAGCGATATTTTGGTGAGTTCAGACTTATCGACAGCAGTATGTATGAGGTGAGATTTTCGTTGATGGATATGTGCGGGAATACAAATGATTCACTTACCAATGCAATTCAATTTATCAGTCCGTCTGATCGTGATACTGTAACATTGAACAGAAGCGGTTGCGGATGTCCGGAGAAAAAAGCAAAAAAAGTATTTCAGGCTAATGTTGAGCACAATGAAGATGAGCTGATTGCATTTCTCATTCCTGTATTGGTTGTGTTGGGAGTGCTGATTTACGGACTGAAGGACTATTTCAATCTGCGCAACAAAAATCAATAATGTGTTTTTAACTGATCTGAATAAGCAGACGGTAAACGCTTACTACAGGGAAAAAGGATTGAGGCGAGATGGAATCAGTCTTCATTCAGTACTTCGGCATACCGCTCAGCCACTTCATCAAAAATTTCAAGAAGTGGCTGTAAATCATCGGTAGTGACAAAGCGGGTGCGGAATTCCTTGAAATTGGGAAGGCCTTTGAAGTAGTTGGCGTAGTGGCGGCGCATTTCTACAATGCCTAATTTCTCGCCTTTCCATTCAACCGATTTGAGCAGGTGTGTGCGGCATACGTCGATGCGGTGGGCGAGGGTGGGGGCGGGCAGGTGTGTGCCGGTGGCGAAATAGTGTTTTATTTCGTTGAAAATCCACGGATAACCAATGGCGGCGCGGCCAATCATAATGCCGTCTATGCCATAGCGGTTTTTGTATTCGAGTGCTTTTTCGGGGCTGTCGATATCGCCGTTGCCGAAGATGGGGATGTGTATGCGTGGATTGTGCTTTACTTCGGCAATGCGTTCCCAGTTGGCCACGCCCTTGTACATCTGTGCGCGTGTGCGGCCGTGTATGGTGAGTGCCTGTATGCCCACATCCTGCAGGCGTTCGGCCACTTCCATTACGTTGATGCTGTTATCGTCCCAGCCGAGGCGTGTTTTCACGGTTACCGGCAGCGAGGTTGATTTTACCACCGCCTTGGTGAGCCGCACCATGAGGTCGATGTCTTTAAGCACACCGGCACCGGCACCTTTGCACACCACTTTTTTTACCGGACAGCCGAAATTAATGTCGAGCAGATCAGGCTGGGTAGTGTCAACAATTTTGGCTGCCAGGGCCATGGCTTCTTCATCGCCGCCGAAAATCTGAATGCCTACCGGGCGCTCATATTCAAAAATATCGAGCTTTTTGCGGCTTTTTATGGCATCGCGGATCAGGCCTTCAGACGAGATAAACTCGGTGTACATGAGGTCGGCGCCGTTTTTTTTGCACACATAGCGGAAGGGCGGATCGCTCACGTCTTCCATGGGAGCAAGTAAAAGCGGAAAATTACCGAGATCAACAGAACCGATGCGGGCCACGAATGCTTAGTTTTGTGCAAAATTACGCAAAGCACTTGGAACAGTCACCTCAACGCCCGTCAGCGTCTGCAATTTTCGGCCCCGGCTTTCGGGTATTGCTGCTTATCAGCCTATTCTTCTGTTGCGGCGGCATTCAGTCGATGCTGATGTATATTCCCGGCCTTGAGTTTCTGAAAGGCTATGGCGATGATGTAACGGTGAGCCAGATGCGCATTGCCAATGCGGTGGGTTCGCTGCTGCTGTTTGCGGTGCCTGCGCTGGTTATTGCCAATGCGTTTCCGCACAACCGGTTTTACTGGCTTGGATTGCACCGGCGCACACCTGTGTGGTGGCTGCTGGCAGCCGCGGTAATTATGCTGGCCATGATTTTTGTGGCTAATCCGGTAGCCAACTGGATGGCCACACTCATTGATGATCCGGCCTTGCGCAGCAGCGAGGAATTTTCGAGTATCTACAGCCGCCAGATTCAACTCATGCCCGAATGGAGCGATTATGCGGCCTGTTTGTTCCTGCTGGCTTTTTTGCCGGCACTGGTTGAAGAGCTTTTCTTCCGCGCAGCACTGCTTCAGCTGCTCCGAAACTGGCTTCAAAACAGCCATGTTGCCGTGTGGCTTTCGGCCATGGTGTTTGCCCTGCTGCATGCCACCGTGGCAGGCTTTCCGGCTATATTTCTCTGCGGCGTTATTCTTGGGTATCTTTTTTTATGGACAGGTGCGCTGCGGGTGAGTATTATCGGACATTTTGCCTTTAATGCGTTTGAAGTAACTGATTCGTTCATCGGGCAGCATGCTCCCAAATCGTGGTGGGCCAACTGGAATCCTGGCTACGGCGTTCTTATCGCAGCCATAGTTGTAGCCGCAGCAGGTTTGTTTGTGTTATACAAAAACACCCGCAATCACCCCGATCAGCTTTTATAGATCATTTAAAACCGTGATTTATAGGTTTTAGCGAAGAGGTGTAATTAAAATAACTTTTCGTCTCCCTCAGGGTGTGTGCTTTTTCAAGTGCCTGTAAGTGAGTGTTTTGTTGTATTTATTTGTTACCACGTGCATGTTTAGTCCCCTCTTAAAATTGATTTAATTAAAAAGACCAATTGTAAAGTGTTGTTTAACTTTGAGTGGTAAAACGTGAAAATCCGATTTCGCGGCTAACTCGTTTCAAACATCAAAATCAATCCCTGCAAACCGGTCAGGTACCGGCCAACCCATAAATAAATTTACCAAAACCCAACCGCCCGGCCGGAAAGCTACGTTTTCAGCTCGGGTAAATTCTGTCAGTGAGCGACTTATTCAATTTACGATGAAAACAAAAATTACCCTGAAATCACCGGGTTTACTGAAGCTGGCGCTCATGGCGCTGACTACGGTGCTCCTGCCCGGAATGCTGAGCGCGCAGCTCACCGGAACCAGAAACATTCCGGGCGACTATGCCACACTTGCTGCAGCCATTACCGACCTGAATACACAGGGCGTTGGTGCAGGTGGTGTAACCCTTAACCTGATTGCAGGCAACCCTGAAACAGCGCCTGCAGGCGGCTATCAGATCACTGCAAGCGGTTCGTTGGCTAATCCGATTATTATTCAGGGTAATGCTAACGTGATTACCGCATTTACGCCACAGGCTACCGGGTCATTAACGGATGCCATTTTCAAAATTATCGGTGGCGACTTTATCGCCATCAATGGTTTTGTAATGCAGGAAAACCCGGCAAACACGGTATTAACGCCCACTGCTTCAAATACCATGACAGAATGGGGTGTGGCATTATTTGCCAGTTCAGCTACCGATGGTGCGCAAAACAATGCCATTGCAGGCAACACCATTTCGCTGAACAGAACCTATGGCAATACCTGGGGTGTTTACAGTAACACCCGTCACTCCGCTACCGTGATCTTAATAGTTACTGATGCTTCCTCTCCCACAGGTGCAAACAGCAACAACCGTGTGTTGGCAAATATTATCAGTAACGTAAACTACGGTGTGGCTTTCATTGGTACTGCAACTGCGGCTAATATGGATAGCGGAAACGATATCGGCGGTAATTCACCTGCTACAGGAAATACAATCACCAACTGGGGCGGACTTGCAGCCCCCAGCTCCTATGTATCCAACACGGGTACCAGTTATTGTATTTTTATGAATAACCAGATTGGTGAAAATGTATCCTACAACAGCCTTACCAGTGCAGCGGTATCGGGCACAGCGGTTACATTCCGCGGAATCTATAAGACTTACGGTATTAGTCCGGCAGGAACATTTACCGTGAACATCACCAACAATACGCTTACCATGACCAACGGGTTTACCTCCGGTACATTTGAGCATATTCGCAGTGAGTCAATGGGTACGCTGGTTACAGCCACTATTAACATCAATAACAATACTATTCTTAACTCTGCGATTACCGGAGCGGCATCTTCTTCAACTATTGTGGGTATTATCAATAGTTCGGGGCCGGGTGTGCTGAATATGAACTCGAACGTAATCCGCGGTCTTACTTCAACAGCCACAACAGGTGGCTTAACCGGAATTTCGAACACCGGAGCTGTGGTCTCCAGCATCAATATAAACAGTAACCAGATTGGTAATGCAAGTGGTAATGCGATTACTTTCAGTGCAACTACTTCGGGTGCTGTATTGTGTTTAAACAACAACGGCGGAGCCAACTCTTCAGCACTTTCAATAAGTAACAATAATTTTCAGGGAATAATACATAGCCTTGTTGGTAGCGGAACGCAGTTTTACATGGTTAACACTGCGGCCACTTTATCACAAACCTTCAACAACAACACATTTACCAACCTTACTGCCAATACCACGGCCGAGGTTCGTTTCATGGCGAATAACGTAGCACTTCCCGCAGGAGGTTCTGTTACGGTTACAGGAAATTCTATCGTTACCGCATTTTCCAAACCGGCAGCCGGTTCTACGGTTACCTTGTATTACACCACTACAAGCCCGTCGTCGGTAGCAGGTACTACAAAGACACACCAAAACAACAACTTCTCCAACATTACGCTAACCGGAGCAACCACTATGGCCGGCTGGGCTGATCTTGAAGGTACATCTTTTGGCGGTCCTGCAAAAAATATTTCCAACAACACGTTTAGTAACTGGGCTTGCGGTAGCAGTGCGGTTACCGTCATTCAGACGAATTACAACAGTACGAACACTATAGTCAGCAACAATACCATTTCTTCAATCAGCGGAACGGGAGCAATTACAGGCATATTAATGGGCTCCTTCTCGAATGGGGCCAATATGACTGTGTCAAACAATACCATCACCGGTTTAGTATCTTCTGGAACAGGCGGAAATGTAATTGGTTGTACGGGTGGCTCGTCGAGTATTACCACATATACCATCACCCAAAATACCATTTCCGGATTGAGCTCAACGGGTGCAACAGTAACCGGTTTAGTGGTATCAGCAGGTTCTACTATATTTGTTACCCGTAACAAAATCGGCGACCTGCTCTCAACCAATACGAATCCGTCGGTAAATGGTATCACGGTATCTGGCGGAGTAACCAACAACGTAAACAATAACCTCATTGGTGATCTTCGTGCCACAGCGGCCAACGTAGCCAATGCGATTAATGGCATAAACATTACCGGCGGCACTACGTCTAATATTTATTTCAATACCATTTTGCTTAACGCCACAAGTTCAGGTGCGTTGTTTGGTACAAGCGGTATTTTTACATCTACCACCTCTAGCGTTGATTTGCGAAATAACCTGGTGGTTAACTTATCAACGCCAAATGGAACCGGACTTACGGTCGCTTACCGACGTTCCAGCACCATTCTTACTTCGCTCGCTGCTGCCTCAAACAATAACGCCTATTTTGCCGGAACACCGGGTCCCAACAACGTTATCTTCTTCGATGGAAGCAACATCGATCAGACACTTGCGGCTTATCAGGCCCGTGTAAGTGCACGCGAAGCGGCTTCCGTTTCTGTAAATCCTGTATTTACCAGCACGGCTGTGGGTAATGCAGGCTTCCTGCATATTCCTGCTGCTACAAGCTACCTGCTCGAAAGTGGCGGAACAAACATTGCCGGTATTACAAACGATTTTGATAACGATACACGTCCCGGTCCTGCCGGTTCAGTAAATGGCGGCGCTATTTCGCCCGATATCGGGGCTGATGAGTACGATGGTTTCCTGGTTGGTTGTACGGGTACACCCACTGCGGGCACAGCAGCTTCAACTCCTGCTGCACGTTGTGCTTCGGGTACATTCTCGCTTTCGCTTACCGGCGCATCCACAGGCCCCGGCATCACTTACCAGTGGCAATCATCCGCCGTTTCAGGCGGGCCCTACACCAACATCAGTGGCGCTAACACATCTTCCTATACAACCGGCACAGTTTCTGCCACCACCTACTTTGTGTGTGTGGTAACCTGCTCGCTCAGCGGTTTAACGGCTACCACCAACGAAGTAACCGGACTTATCAATCCGCTTCCGCTGGTTGCCGTAACCCCCACCACTGCCAATTTCTGTTCACCGGGAGGAACGCCTGTTTCACTTACCGGTTCGGGTGCTAACACCTACGCGTGGGCGCCTGCAACAGGACTGAGTGCCACAACCGGAGCAACGGTAACGGCTTCACCGGCTGCCACTACCACTTACACAGTAACAGGTACTGATGTGAATGGTTGTGTGAATACAGCGGTGACTACGATTACATCCGTTCTGAATCCCGTAATTACAAGTGTAACTGCTACACCGGCTTCAATTTGTACCGGCAACAACTCACAGTTGCAGGGTAACATTACCTTTAATACACCTGTAAACACATATTCGTTTGCCAGCGGCACAGGTGCATCACTCGACCCGATGACCGGCGCAGCAACTGCTGTGGGTGCAAACGTAGATGATACGCCCTCGGGTGTAATTCCCATTGGATTTACATTCAATTTCAACGGGGTTAATTACACCGACTTTTCTGTTTCACCCGACGGATGGTTGCGCATGGGTAATGTGGCCCCCACTTCGCAGTTTACAAACTCCGTAACAAGTACCACTAATATTCCCAAACTCTATCCTTATTGGGATGATATTACTACGGGAACCAATGGTGGTGTAACGTATGTGGTAACCGGAACAGCCCCCAACCGGATTCTCAAGGTGCAGTGGTTTGTGACAGTTCCTTATAACTTTACAGGCCCTGCAAACTCTACCTGTCAGGCGTGGCTGTACGAGTCAACCAATGTGGTTGAGTTCCGTTATGGTACCATGGGAATTACCGGTCTGGAATCAGCTTCGGGTGGTTTAACCGGTGGCGCTGGCAACTTTCAGTCGCTTACTTTCGGAACCGGAACAGTTAGTACTTCTGCAGCTAACAACACGAATATTAATCCACCTGCGTCGGGTGTGATATACACCTTTACACCTCCTGTTCCCACATACAGCTGGTCTCCGGCTACGTTCCTGAGCAGCACCAGTATTATTAACCCTGTGGCTACTGCTGCAACGGCAACTACTACCTATACCTTTACAGCTACCAATGCGGTTTGTTCGAATAACAGTCCGGTAACTCTTACTGTAAACCCGTTGCCTGCCATTGGTGCATCGGCCAGCGCAAGTGCAATTTGCATTGGTGCTTCCGCCAACCTTACGGCAACAGGCGGTGTAACCTACAACTGGATGCCGGGTTCACTTACCGGTGCTACGGTAACAGTTTCGCCAGTGAGCACCACCACCTACACGGTTACCGGTACTGATGCCAACGGCTGCCAGAATACAGCACAAATTACCATCACGGTTAATCCGCTGCCTTCGGTAAATGCTTCAGCCTCGCCTGCGGCAATTTGCGACGGAAGCACGGCTAACCTTTCGGCAACCGGTGCTGTTTCCTACACCTGGATGCCCGGCTCACTGAGCGGCGCTGCTGTGGCGGTTACACCTTCTGCTACCACTACATACACCGTAACCGGCACCGATGCCAATGGCTGCGAAAACACTGCGCAAACTACGGTTACAGTAAACAGCCTGCCTACGGTTAATGCTTCTGCATCGGCCACATCAATTTGTGCCGGCGCTTCCACCACATTATCGGCCACCGGGGCAAATACATATGTATGGAATCCGGGCAACCTCAGCGGTGCTTCGGTAAGCGTATCACCTGCCGCAACCACCACTTACACCGTAACGGGTACTGATGCAAACGGTTGCAATGCGGTAAGCACCATTACGATTACCGTAAATCCGCTGCCTGCCGTGTCGGCCTCGGCTTCGCCTGCTGCGGTTTGTATTGGTAGTTCATCTACACTTTCGGCCACTGGTGCTGTAACGTATGTATGGAATCCGGGCAACCTGAGCGGTGCTTCGGTTTCTGTTACGCCTTCGGCCACTACTACTTATACGGTTACCGGCACCGATGCCAACGGCTGTGAAAACACCGATGTGGCTACAGTAACCGTTAATGCATTGCCCACAGTAACGGCCAGCGCATCGGCTACTTCGGTTTGCATTGGCAGTTCAACCACACTGAATGCAAGCGGCGCTGTAAGCTACAACTGGATGCCCGGCTCACTGAGCGGTGCTTCGGTTTCTGTTTCACCTGCTGCAACAACCACTTACACGGTAACCGGTACTGATGCCAATGGTTGCGTAAACACTGCACAACTTACCATTACCGTAAATCCGCTGCCCACCGTATCAGCGGCAGCATCACCTGCGGCTGTTTGTCCGGGAGGCTCAAGCACACTCAGCGGCAGCGGCGCCACCACCTACGTGTGGAACCCCGGCAACCTGAGCGGTGCATCAGTATCCGTTACACCTGCAGCTACCACCACCTACACCGTAACCGGCACCAATGCCAATGGCTGTGTAAATACCGATGTGGTGACGGTAACCGTAAATACGCTGCCCACAGTTGATGCTACTGCCTCACCGCTTACCATATGCGCGGGCGGATCAAGCACACTTTCTGCAACCGGTGCAGCAACTTATAGCTGGATGCCGGGTTCACTGAGCGGAGCTTCTGTTTCGGTAACACCTGCAGCAACTACAACCTATACCGTAACCGGCACCGATGCAAATGGTTGTGTAAATACAGATGTAGTATCGGTAACGGTTAATCCGTTGCCAGTTATTACTGCTTCAGCCACCAATGCTGCCATTTGCACAGGTTCATCAACCACCCTCAGTGCTACCGGCGGAGTCAGCTATACGTGGAATCCGGGTGCGCTGAGTGGTTCTTCGGTAAGCGTATCGCCCACCACCAGCACTACCTATACCGTGAGCGGCACCGATGCAAACGGCTGCGTGAATACCGATTTGATTACCATTATTGTAAACCCGCTGCCGGTTGTTACGGCTTCGGCTTCATCAACCAGCATTTGCACCGGCAACAGTGTAACGCTCACAGCAGGCGGGGCAAGTACCTACACCTGGAATCCGGGAGCCCTCACAGGCTCATCCGTATCTGTTACACCTGCAGCAACGACAACTTACACCGTAACCGGTACTGATGTGAATGGTTGTGTGAATACGGCAACTGTAACCATTACTGTTGGAGCACAGCCCACCATTACAGCAGCCACATCATCAGCGGCTATTTGTGTAGGTGGTTCGGCCACGCTTACTGCTACCGGCGGAGTAACCTACAACTGGATGCCAGGCTCGCTGAGTGGTGCTTCAGTATCGGTTTCACCCACAACTACCACCACTTATACTGTAACCGGAACAGTTTCTGCGGGTTGCTTTAATACAGCAACAGTAACCGTAACTGTAAATCCGTTGCCGGTAATTACAGCCTCTGCAACGGCAACCACCCTTTGCAACGGTTCGTCAACCACACTTAGTGCAACCGGTGCCAGCACCTATACCTGGAATCCCGGCGCGCTTACCGGTGCATCAGTCTCTGTTACACCTTCGGCCACCACTACCTACACCGTAACCGGTGTAGATGCCAATGGCTGCAGCAATACACAAACAATTACCATTACCGTAAATCCGCTTCCGGCAGTTACTGCATCTTCATCGGCAGCTGCAATTTGTAATGGCGGAAATGCTACACTTACCGCCACCGGTGCAAATACGTATGTATGGAATCCCGGTAACCTGAGCGGTGCTTCGGTAGTTGTTTCTCCCACAGCAACCACAACTTATACAGTAACCGGTACCAATACTGCAACTGGTTGTACAAACACGGCCACTGTTTCAGTAACTGTTAATCCGCTTCCCTCCATTACCGCTACAGCTACACAGCTTGCGGTTTGTGCGGGTGGTTCAAGCACACTCAGCGCCACCGGTGCAAACACCTACGTGTGGAATCCGGGCTCGCTGAGCGGTTCATCCGTATCGGTTACGCCTTCCGCTACCACCACCTATACGGTTACCGGTACCAATACTGTAACAGGATGTGTGAATACACAAACCATTACCATTACTGTAAATCCGCTGCCCACTGTAGCTGCAAGCACATCTGCAGCTGCAATCTGTAATGGTGGTTCGGCCACGCTTTCGGCTACCGGTGCCAATACTTATGTGTGGAACCCCGGTAACCTGAGCGGTGCTTCGGTAAGTGTTTCACCCACAGCTACCACTACTTATACAGTAACCGGAACACTTACAGCTACAGGTTGTACCAACACAGCCACAGTTGCTGTTACCGTAAACCCGCTGCCTGTAATTACAGCAAGCACATCGGCTCCGGCTATTTGTGCGGGCGGTTCGGCTACACTTACTGCTACCGGTGGCAATACGTATGTGTGGAATCCGGGTAACCTGAGTGGTGCTACCCTCAGCGTATCGCCCACAGCTACCACAACGTACACCGTTACCGGCACCAACACCGTAACCGGATGTAGCAATACACGCACTGTTACTGTAACAGTAAATCCGCTGCCTGTGGTTACTGCTTCCAGTGCAGCAGCTGCAATTTGCCTGGGTGGTTCAACCACACTCACTGCTACCGGCGCCAACACCTATGTGTGGAATCCGGGCAACCTGAGTGGTTCTTCTGTGAGTGTATCGCCCACGGGCAATACTACTTATACAGTAACCGGCACCATTACTGCCACAGGCTGTACAAATACGGCTACGGTATCTGTAACAGTTAATCCGTTGCCCACTGTAGCAGCTACCACATCAGCCGCTACAATTTGTGCAGGTGCTACAGCTACACTTTCGGCTACCGGTGCCAATACGTATGTGTGGAATCCGGGTAACCTGAGTGGTTCTTCTGTAAACGTATCACCTGTTACCACTACCACATACACCGTAACCGGCACCAATACATTAACGGGTTGTACCAATACACAAACCGTAACTGTAAACGTGAATCCGCTGCCTGTGCTTACCATCACGCCTTCGGCTACCAGCATTTGCAACGGCAACTCGGTAACACTGAACGTAACCGGCGCGAATACATATACCTGGAACCCCGGTAGCCTTACCGGTGCTTCAGTTACTGTGTTCCTTTCATCTACCACCACATTTACAGTAACCGGTGTGAACACCATTACAGGTTGTATCAATACACAAACGGTAACCATTACCGTAAATCCGCTTCCTGTAGTAACTGCAACTGCCAGTCCGCTTTCAATTTGTGCAGGCAGCAACACCACGCTTTCAGCCACGGGTGCCAATACCTATGTGTGGAATCCCGGCAACCTTAGCGGTGCTTCGGTATCGGTAGCTCCCGCAACCAGCACGGTTTATACAGTAACGGGCACCAATACGGTAACCGGCTGTACAGCCACTCAGTCGGTAAGTGTAAACGTTGATCCGTTGCCGGTGATTACGGCCAGTGCCTCTTCATCAGTAATCTGTTTTGGTCAAAGTGCTTTGCTTACCGCTTCAGGTGCGTCCAGTTATGTATGGACTCCCGGTAACATCAGCGGCGCTTCTGTAAACGTTATTCCCGGTGTTACCACTACCTATACCGTAACCGGAACCAACTCGGTAACGGGTTGCAGCAATACGCAAACCATTACCATTACTGTAAACCCGCTGCCGGTAGTTACCGCTACAGCATCTTCACTCACCAGCTGTGCAGGCAGCCCGGTAACGCTTAATGCCGGTGGTGCCGGTATCTACAACTGGCAACCGGGTAACCTTTCCGGCAGCTCGGTTACAGTGAATCCGGTAGTGACTACCACTTACACCGTAACCGGTACCAACACCTTAACCGGCTGTACAGGTACACGCACAATTACCATTACTGTAAACCAGTTGCCGCTGATTACTGCTTCAGCTGCACAGGCTGTTATTTGTGCCGGTGGTTCGAGCAATCTTACTGCTTCGGGTGCCAATACGTATGTATGGAATCCGGGTAACCTGAGTGGTGCAGTTGTAACAGTAACACCTGCTGCTACCACCACTTATACCGTAACCGGCACCAACACCGTAACCGGTTGTGTAAATACACAAACTGTAACTGTAATCGTAAACGCACTGCCTGTGGTTGCTGCCAGCAGCGCATCAGCTGCAATTTGTGTGGGTGATACAACCACACTTACCGGAACCGGCGCCAATACTTACACCTGGAACCCCGGCAACCTGAGTGGTTCTTCTGTAAGTGTATCGCCTGTGGCTACTACCACTTACACGGTTACCGGTACAAACACCGTAACCGGCTGCGTAAACACAGCTACTGTTTCGGTAACTGTAAATGCACTTCCGGTACTTGCGGCCAGCAGTTCATCGGCTGCAATTTGTGTGGGTGATTCGGCTACGCTGAGTGTAACCGGTGCCGACAGCTACACCTGGAACCCCGGCAACCTGAGCGGTGCTTCGGTAAACGTGGCTCCTGTGGCTACCACTACTTACACCGTAACCGGCACCAACACCGTAACCGGCTGCGTGAATACAACTACTGTAGCAGTAACTGTAAACAGCCTGCCTGTGGTTGCACTTGGTGCTGATACAGCCGTGTGCGGTGGTCCGCTTACACTGGATGCCGGCAACGCAGGTTCAACTTACCTCTGGAGCGACAGCAGCACGGCACAAACGCTTAGCGTAACCGCAAGCGGTGTGTATGCCGTAACCGTAACCAATGCCAACGGCTGCGAAGCAGTTGATTCGATTGCTGTAACCATTAACGCATTGCCGGTTGTCAGCCTTGGTGCGGATACCACAGTGTGCGGCTCGCTGGTGCTTGATGCCGGAAACGCTGGTGCTTCCTACCTCTGGAGCGACAGCACCACGGCACAAACGCTTACCGCCACTTCAAGTGGTGTGTATGCTGTAATGGTAACCGATTCACTCGGCTGCTCAACAACAGATACCATTGCCGTGAACGTAAATGCACTGCCTGCCGTGAACCTCGGCAACGATGTAACAGCTTGTGCCGGCGGCCCTGTGCAGCTTGATGCAGGCGTGGCAGGTATGCTCTACAACTGGAATACCGGCGATACCACGCAAACCATTTTTGCTACCACCACCGGCGTGTTTGTGGTAACGGCAACAGACTCACTTGGCTGTTCGGCTACTGATTCGGTGAACGTGAGCTTCTCGGCGCTGCCGTTAGTAAACCTCGGCAACGACACCACGCTTTGCGGCGGTTCGGTTACGCTTGATGCAGGCACAGGTGGCAACATCTTCACCTGGAGCACCGGCGATACCACACAAACCATTGTGGCTGCCAGCACCGCACTTTATGGTGTAACCGTAACTGATTCGCTCGGCTGTTCGTCAACCGACTCAGTGCTTGTAACCATCAATGCAATTCCGGTGGTGACTGTATCGCTCACACAGGATACGCTTTGCGATCAGGACAGCCTGTTTGTACTGCTTGGCTCACCGGCCGGCGGCACATTTGGCGGTGCGTTTGTGAGCGGCAATACATTTGATCCGGTGGCTGCCGGTGTAGGTTCTCATGTAGTTTACTACACCTTCACTGATGCCAATGGTTGTTCGGCCACCGATTCTGCTACCGTAATTGTAGATCCCTGCACCGGCGTAGCCGAGAATGCATTCAACGGTTCAATCTTTACGGTATATCCGAACCCGAACAACGGCTTCTTCAATCTCGCCCTCACCAACGCCAACTATGCCGAACTGAGCATTCAGGTGTACACCGTTCTCGGTCAGGTTGTGTACAGCGACATGGCTTCGAACGTAACGGGTGATGTGATTCGTCCGATTGATCTGACCAACTTTGCCAACGGTGCTTACTATGTGAAAGTAACCACTGGTTCAGCAACGCAGACGATTAAAGTGATGAAGCAGGATTAATGAGTTAATGGGATAATTTCCTTAGCTGATAAAAAAAAGTGACTGTCTGAAAAGGCAGTCACTTTTTTTGTGGTTTGATTTGGGTGCAATTATTGATTTTTTTAGTTGTTTATTATATGTAATAATTTAATGATTAACTTGACTAATCAATACATGTACCGATGGAGTTGTTCGTTTCGCTATTATCATTTTCAGGAGGCCTTCTTGGGGCTGGTCTTATGGCTTATTTTTCAGAAAAAGGGAAGAGCAAAGCAATTAAAGAAGATCTTGCCAAAATGACACAGGTTGTTGAAGGGATAAAGTCTGGCTACTCGAAAGAAAACGAAGAGTTAAAGGCTCAGCTAAGCTTACTTGTAAATAAACAAAATAGCCTGCATGCTGATTTAAAACGTGCAGTTTTTGAGTTTGGCGACTCGATTTTTATTGTTCTTTCATTATGCGATTCAACTCGACCTGAGTTAGCAGAAGATCGGTTTCTAGAGTTAACTCAATATAAACGACAAATAGAACACGCGGAAACAGAATTAACATTAAAACATGCTAGATTTTGTTTTTTAGTTGAGGATAATGAACTGATAGATTTAGCAGATAAGTTACACCGCGATGTAACCAGATTTAGTTCAAAATTCTCATTGTTCATAATTAGAGCTGAACCTTATTTAGAGACATTGGCTAAAGTATATAACGATTCGAATTTTAACGAAAAATTATATAAGGAGTATTGGAATAAAGTTCTTGAAATTGAAGCTCAGATGAATAAAGAAGTTGAAGAGTTCGAAGATGATATTGATGATAATTTGGAATTGTTTAAAAAGGAAGCTCTTAGGATGCTAAATAGATAATTATTCTGAAATTATTTATCACCTTAGGAAGGATTGTTATAAGAGTCATCTCGTGCCTCCCATGCTGAAAATACAAAAGCCACCGCTGCGCGTCGGTTTTCACTTGCAGGCAAAGCTTTACAATCAAAAATGCTTGACAGCTTCTTCTGCAAATGAAAATGTCCGGTCAGAAAAGACCGGACACTTTTGTGCGTTAATGCGGAGACGGAGAGGTTAGCTCCGCTGATCTCGGGCCTCCCATGCTGAAAATACAAAAGCCGCCGCTGCGCGTCGGTTTTCTTTTTCGGGCGAAGCTGTTCAATCAAAAATGGCTTGACAGCTTCGCCCGAAAAAGAAAATGTCCGGTCAGAAAAGACCGGACACTTTTGTGCTTTAATGCGGAGACGGAGAGATTAGCTCCGCTGATCTCTGGCCTCCCATGCTGAAAATACAAAAGCCGCCGCTGCGCGTCGGTTTTCCTTTGCAGGCAAAGCTTTACAATCAAAAATGCTTGACAGCTTCTTCTGCAAATG
>JADBYT010000033.1 GCA_020402865.1 Bacteroidota bacterium
TGCATTAAGTGTAACCTGATCGCCGATGCAGATCGCTGGAACTGAACTCGTAGTTGTTAGCTGAGGAAGTGGGTTAACAGTTACAAGTAGTGTCTGCGTGTTTACGCAACCGGTTACGGTATTTGTGCCAGTTACGGTGTACGTAGTTGTAGAGGTAGGTGATACAATAACTGATGCTCCACTCTGGTTGCCCGGACTCCAAACATACGTGCTGGCACCAGTTGCATTAAGTGTAACCTGATCGCCGATGCAGATCGCTGGAACTGAACTCGTAGTCGTTAGCTGAGGAAGTGGGTTAACAGTCACAAGTAGTGTCTGCGTATTTACGCAACTGGTTACGATATTTGTGCCAGTTACGGTGTACATAGTTGTAGAGGTAGGTGATACAATAACTGATGCTCCACTCTGGTTGCCCGGATTCCAAACATACGAGCTGGCACCAGATGCATTAAGTGTAACCTGATCGCCGATGCAGATCGCTGGAACTGAACTCGTAGTTGTTAGCTGAGGAAGTGGGTTAACAGTTACAAGTAGTGTCTGCGTATTTACGCAACCGGTTACGGTATTTGTGCCGGTTACGGTGTACGTAGTTGTAGAAGTAGGTGATACAATAACCGATGCTCCACTCTGGTTGCCCGGATTCCAAACATACGTGCTGGCACCGCTGGCTATGAGTGTTGTGGAACTACCAAGACATATAGAAGATGCAAAACTTGTAGCAGAGACTGAAGGGAGTGGGTTTACAGTAATAGTAACCGTAGCGGTATTTGTACAACCAGTTAAAGTATTAATTCCAGTTACTGTATATGACGTTGTTACGGTAGGAGATACATTGACAGATGAACCGCTTAAGTTACCGGGACTCCATACATAAATATCTCCTCCTGAAGCAGTAAGCGTAGTAGACTCTCCTACACAGATTACTGAAACTGAACTTACGGCAGTAATAATCGGTAATGGATTTACGCTAATCGTAGTTGTTGCTGTGTTTGTACAACCGGTTGAAGCATTTGTTCCTGTTACTGTATAGGTAGTCGTAGATGTGGGTGATACATTTACAGATGCACTATTTAAATTACCAGGATTCCAAACAAAATTAGTAGCACCGGTCGCTGATAGCGTGGCTGATCCCCCACTACAAATATTCGGGATAGACGCATTGGCATTTACCAAAGGTAGAGGGTTAACAATAATTGTCGTTGTAGCAGTATTGATACAACCGGTTGAAGTATTGGTTCCTATTACTGTGTAGGTTGTGCTCGAAGTTGGAGATACGGAAATGGATGCACCATTTTGATTACCGGGGTTCCATGTATAAGTATTAGCCCCACTAGCAGATAATATTGCCGAATTGCCTAAACAGATGGGAGAGGCAGATAAGCTAGTTGAAACTATGGGGAGCGAGCTTACAGTGATTGTCGAAATAGCAGTATTGGAACAACCGGTGAAATTATTTGTTCCTGTTACAGTATAGGTAGTAGTTGTGCTAGGAGAGACACTTACTGAAGAACCACTAAGATTTCCCGGACTCCAAACATAGGTATCTGCTCCAGAAGCGGATAATATTGTTGAACCTCCGCTACAGATCGTGGTAGCTACAGCAGAAGCAGTAACGGTAGGTGGTGTGTTAACTGTAATTGTAATAGTTGCTGTGTTGCTGCAACCTGTTAATGAATTGGTTCCGATCACGGTATAGGTAGTGGTAACAGTTGGTGATACGCTTACCACAGAACCAGTGAGACTGCCTGGAATCCATACGTATGTATCAGCACCATTGGCATTTAGTGATGTTGAGCCGCCGAAACAAATTGAATTCGATGTTGCATTTGCTGTAACAGTGGGAGTAGGCAATACTGTAACCGCTAAAGTTTGCATGTTACTGCAACCAGTCAGCGTATTTGTTCCGGTTACAGTGTATGTTGTTGTAGATGTGGGTGTCACACTAACTGATGAGCCAGTTAAATTCCCCGGATTCCAAACGTATGTATTGGCGCCAGTAGCAGAAAGCGAAACCGGGTTACCATTACAAACTGTAGGAAGAGAACTTAAAGTCGTTATTGTAGGTAAAGGGTTAACAGTAATCAGTAAAGTTTGAGTACTACTGCAACCGGTTATGGAATTAGTACCCGTTACTGTGTACGTGGTTGTTGAGGTAGGGGTAACTGTTATCGAACCACCGCTTAGGTTACCCGGATTCCATACATATGTTGATGCTCCAGAAGCGTTAAGTATAGCCGAAGATCCTATACAAATAAATGGAGTAAGTGTAGATGTGGTTATTGTAGGTGGTGGATTAACCGTAATTGTTATTGTTTGTGAATTGCTACAACCGGTTACTGTATTGGTTCCCGTTACAGTATATGTAGTAGTTGTTGTAGGTGATACACTTATGAAAGAACCATTCAAACTACCTGGATTCCATAAATATGTATTTGCACCAGTAGCTGAAAGAGTAGTGAAACTACCCTGACAAATAACTGTAGAAGTTGCAGAAACGGATAACGAAGGGGCAGGGGTTACCGTTACCAATACTGATGCGGTGTTAGTACAGCCGGTTAATGCATTTGTTCCTAACACCGTATACGTAGTGGTGATTGTAGGAGACACACTTACAGATGAACCACTAATATTCCCCGGACTCCATACATAAGTATTGGCTCCAGAAGATGAAAGAGTGGTGGTAGCTCCTGAACAAATGATTAATGGAGAAGCTCCGGCGGTTACAACTGGGGAAGGATTTATTAAGCCAGTGATCTCTATTGATGTAGTTGACTGCCCACTTGTTGTACAGGTTACAACACAAACAAAATATGTAGTACTGTTTATAGTGCTTGTTGTATATGTAGGTGAAGTTGCTCCTGCAATATTTGTGTAAGGGCCCCCGGACGAAGCAGATGACTGCCATTGATAAGTAATACTAGGCCCCGACGAAGCACCTGTAAGAGAAAGTGTAAAAGTTCCGGAACTACAATTTGATAATGGTGATATTGATGCTGTTCCTGAGGATGGGCTGCCCGCACATATCAGCAAAGAAATACCATCATATTCATCAGCTCCTATATCTGGTGCTGTTGCACCTCCATTAACAGATCCTACAGGACCTGGACGAACATCATTGTCATAATCTGATGACACCCCAATAATAGTTGAACCTGCACTTTCAAGAAAATAACTCGACCCGAAGGGAATATGCAAAAAACCACTACTTGCACCATTCGTACTTACAAAAACAGGATTTTCAGATACAGATGCATTATCACGTGAAGAGACACGAGTTTTGTAAGAGGCCAATGTCTGATCCGAATTGGTGCCATCATGAAATATTAAATTAGTGGCTGAAGGTATTCCCGCATAAAATGAATTATTATTTGATGTGGCTGCATAATTGGTAAGTAAACTACTGCTCCTGCGATATGCAGTTGTCAGACCGCTTCCTGTCGATGATGACAAGTTGACGATCAGATTATTTTGCATGTCAACTATAGAACTAGTGATTGCATAAATACCACTGCTACCAAAGTTGTTGCCTGTGCTACTACCATTCAAATAAATAGTATTAAAATAAACATTTACAGTTGATCCTCCTGTGATGTTTACACCAATAATCCCATTCGTTGAGTTTGTAGCGGGTGCGCTAAGATTTCCAATAAGATTATTATTAATAGTAATTAAACTCCCCGCACTTGTAGTAATACCCGATATAATACTTGAAGGATTACTACCGCTCAAACTATATATTTTATTCTTCGAAACAGTCACAGGATTACCCTGGCTCAAGCTAATTCCTGTAACAGAAGCAATTCCTGTCGATGACAAAGTATGAATTGTGTTTTTCTCAAGTAATACCTCGTTACTCGAGTTTGAATAAAGTAACCCTATTACGTCTCCACCTGTTGATATTGAATTTAGATTACTAATTGTATTATCGGTTATCCTTGCTGTAGTTGCGCTTACTCCTCCCGACAGCACCCTAATTCCTGTAATTTTCGCTTCACTAGTAATTTGATTAATAACATTATTGTTTACAGTACTCCCATTTGATATTCCAGCAAGTAACATAACAGTTGTTTCTCCACTTCCTCCTGTCCAATTAGTAAAGGTATTGTTAACAATCGTTTTATTCGAAAAACCATTTCGAGTTTCCCAACCCAAAATTGTTGTTGTTCCTGTCGAAGTAATATTAGAAAAATTATTACCAGATATGAGTTGAGTTGTTGTTGAAGGTGAACCAACTCCATCCTCAAATATTGTAATAAAGCCGCCTCCACCATTATTTACAAAAGACCCAACAATAGCATTATTACTTACAATTTGAGATCCTCCGCTTGGAAATACCGTACTTGTTTTAAAGAAACAGATATTCTGATTTGTATTAATAATCAATGAAGTAAAAGTATTATTACTAATAGTAAGAGTCAATGCATTGTTCCCAGTTTGTATAAAATAAAAACTTGTTGTACTAGGTATTGTTTGATTAATTCCACGAATATCATTCCCTGTTATCGATAAATTAGTTACGGCAGTACCACTAAGTGAAGATATTGCAACTAAATTTCCTGAATTGGCATTAACATAGGTAATAAAGCCACCTGAAGTATTTCCGAATTGATTGTTATTGATATTAACATTAGTCGTATTGGCCAAAGAGCCGTCATTTGAAATACCTCTTACATTTCCAGTGGTAGCGGTAGTCGATAGATTCTGAATAATATTATTATTAATATTAATTATGCCGGGTGAAGACAAGTTATTAATACCAGATATCATACCACTAGTTGAGATACCGGTTATTGCTGAATTAATTATTAAGTTATTATTTATATTGATTATGGCTGCAGGCAGATTTATCAATCCTTCGCTACGTATGTGCTCAAGAGTACGATTAGCTACCGCGCCAGTCATTGTCAATTTATTATGATTTATATTGATAGTGAAAATACCTATAGGAGAAACAGACGTGTATGCCTTATAAATGCCATAGAAGTTTGTATTCGCAGACATTGTAAGATTAGGGGCGCTTTGAATAGTATTAAAAGAAACGTTATCACCCGTTTGATGATTCATCAAAATACAATAATTTGATGTTGTATTTGATGGGTATTGTATTAGTGTAGTTGCAGATCCACCCCAATTGACAATGGTATTTCCAGTAGAAAGTGATGTCCCTCCAATATCATTGCCTATATCCATTAGTGATGCAGTAGGAGAACCAATAAATGCTATTCCAAAATTTACATTACTTATACTATTACTGTAAATTTTATTATTGAAATTAGACCCAGATATAGAAGTTATATCAACAAAACTAAGGTTGGATGTGTGACGTACACTACTGTATATCGCCCAACTATTAGGATGCAAACGATTAAGTGAAATCTGGTTATTTATGATTGTATTATTTTGTGCACCATTTGTAGGAGAGGCATAAAAAAGTGCGATTGCCCATTCAGTCATAATATTCCCTCCTGGATTATTAATAATATTCGACGGGTTTTCTTGTATTGTTAATCCTGTAATTGTAATATAATCACCTCCAATAATTTTGAAAATAGCATCACTTAAACTACCTAATGGTTGAGGTGAAAATGCTGTTATCGTATTTGTATTACCCTGAATAATAATTGGATTGACGGAAGTACCACTTGCAGTAATTTGATATCCACCAACCGGGGCAGTTTGTGGATTTCCTCCAATAATATTAAGAGTTGTGCCGCCCGCCCCTACACCTACATTATTTAGATCGGTAATGGCATCTGCAAGTGTTGCATAATCACCTGGAATATTTTTTACTCCTGTAAGTTGTGCATTAAGAATAAAAGGTAAAAAAAACAATACAAATAGATTAAAATAAATCAAAATACTTTTAGTTGTTTTTTGTGTCATTGTTTTTTTCATAGTTGTTTTTTGTCTATTACTACCAGAATAGGAAGTATATTCCAAATTTTCGCTGAATATTTGAGTTTTCATCAAATCATTATTCGTAAAATAATAGGAATCAGCCATGTCGGATTATTTTATTTTTTTATTTTCTTAGAATAAGAATTGGCCTAACCATTTTAAATGGAACTATAAAGGACAGTAGACTTATTCAAACTAAGGATGTTGGATTAGGGTTATTTTAGGCAAAATTACTCTACAAAATGAATATTACCAAAGCTCGTTATATAATTTTGTTAACGTTTTCGGTCATGTTCAAAATGGTTCCTGATCTTAAACAAAATGCCAAAATCAGATTTAATATCCTGATTTTCAATAAGTAAACTGAATGTCAAATTTCCTCAAAACGGGGCTATCCAGCCCCGTTTTTTTATTCAATCTTCGTTACAGACTAATTCTATTGGTCTGTACAATCCTTCGTGTTCAAAATGGTTCCTGCAACCTCCATAGCCTTTATTTGCAAGTATTGCAGCAGTCCTAAGTGCATCAGAAAAGGAAATCGTGGAAACGCAATTCGGATGTGTTGTAAGTCTTGCGGTAAACATCAACAAACAGCTTATGTAAACCGCAACTACACCGAGAATGACGAAAACGAAGTACGTAAACATCACAATGAGGGTTTAGGCATCCGTTCTATAAGTCGCTTACTAAACATTCCAGCCACCAGCGTACAAATGCTCATGAAATGCAAAGCAGCAAAGCTGACTTTACCCAAACCCACAAAAGAAAACGGTATCTATCTTGTGGATGAATTGCAGACGTTTGTAGGTCAAAACACAGATTCACACAGACGGTATGTGATTAGTGCGATGGACAAACGCACCGGTGAGATAGTGGCTGTAACTATCGGAAGAAGAAACCAGAAAGTGATCCGTGAAGTAACAGATCAACTCTGTACACTAAAACCCAAAAGAATTGTTACAGATGGATGGAACGGCTACGCGGCATTGATACCTGAAACTATCTATAAATAACTGAATTCGGTATCATCCGTTTAGAGCGTCTGCATATGAATCTTCGGCAGCGATTGAAACGGTTGAGTCGTAAGACGATGTCGTGGTCAAAGGTTGAGCGAATGTTGGCCGATAGTATTCGGCTTTATTTTGGCGATTATAAAGCCAACTGAATGCTACGTTTTCTTAATCATCGGTGCATCCAAAAACGCCCTGTTTGCTGCCAATGTACTTATTTCATCATTAGTAAACACTTTCGACAACCGCCAACGTTTCAATTCATTAAGAATAAAAATCAGTCTTCGCCCCCGCTTATAGTGCGGAATTTGCTTTTGGGACGTTAACTGATAAAGTGTGTCAACAGTAGATTTGAGATAGATAGCCGCCTCCTTAATAATCATTTCATCAGGAAAATCTGTAATCATAGGTTCCGGATTTACTTCCGGTTCAGTCGCTACAAAGCCAGTGGTTTCTCCTATTGCCTTACGTATTTGCACAGCCTCGCCGGATAACGGGTATTTTTGCAAAATGGTGTCAGCCAACAAAATCAGCATATCCAGATAACCAAAATACCGCCGTATCAGTTTGGCTTTATCCCGTTCGGCTGCCCCGGTGATTTCTGCCGGAGCATTTACCCACAAATCGAATGAACCGGTTTGCTCCATTTCAGAAACGCAACGTTTGCGCCACCGCTCCATCTGATCGAAAACAACCGTTACCGGTGCATTTTGACTTTGCCCGGCAATAAAGATTTCTAAAGCGTTTGCAGTGTAGGCATTGTTCATGTAGTGGGCAAAACTGTCACGAAAGAAATAATACCAATCGGTAATGCTTTCCTGTTGGTCTTGGGCTTGACGGGCAAGCGTTAAACTTTTGTAGGCTAACATCCGGTTATACCGGGGGCGGAAATTGAGCGGTTCGGGATTATTCATAACACAGGATATAAAAAGCCCGGCTGCTCAAATACAGCCGGGCGGGTGAATTTTACATACTTAACCAATCAAACGCAGGGATGCTAATTTATCTACGGCTGCTGCTTTATGTCCGTCCAAAACGTGCGCGTAACGCTGTATAGTCGCAACACTCGCATGACCGAGCAGCTCTTTTACAACCTGTAAATTACCTGTAAGTTCCAGCATGAGTGTGGCAAAGCTGTGGCGGGCAAGGTGAAAATGTAAACGTTTGGTCAATCCCGCCTGAACGCCCCATAGTTTTAAAAATGGGTGCATATAAGCATAACCGTGGTGGGATTGAGCATAGCTAATTTGGGGAAGAAATACGAAGAAATAAGCGGGCTAATGCCTTTCTCTTTTGCCGCCTTTATTTCTTTGCGTTCGTCGTTTAAACGTTCAGCCAGATAGTGTATAGCTTCTTTAGAAAGCGGCTGCTGTGCCGACTGATCGACTTTGCGTTGTACAAAGGTGTACACCTTGCGCCGTTCACGGCCAATTAGGATAGTTTTTACTCTATTCTTTTCAATTTTAGATACATCCGACCAACGAAGTCCGGTAAATAATGCCACAAAGAACACCTGTTGCACTTGCCGGGGAATACCGTCTGCATTAGCCATTAATGCCCGAATATCTTCAGAATTAAGCGGGTTTATTTTAGGCGCTTTTGCCTGTACACGCAGGTGCCGTGGAATATCGGAAAACGGATTTGCCTTTATTAGTCCTTCCGCCTTTGCTTCATTTAGAAGGGTACATATCATTTTCATTTTTCCATTTACCGAATTTGCCAGATTGCCCCGCTTGTCAATCATATACTGTTGAACCTCCAATAAAAGTTCCTTATTGATTTGACCAATGGGAAGGGTTTGGCATCCGGTAAACGCTTGAAGTTGTTCTTTCACCGCCTTACAACGGCTTACCGATTTTCGCCGCTTCATACTTTGGTCAATAAAGGCAAAAAAACACACGGCTGATTTCTGTACTTGAATTACCGGGTTTTCAGGGCTGAAAATTAACCGGTCTTTGGCATTTCGCCGCCTCAATTCAGCCTCAACCCGGATAGCGTTGTCTGTTGTATTGCCCCGCTTACCTGATAGGTATAGTTTGAGGATTTCGTAGCTACGCACCCCGTTGCTGTAAATGTCGAGGTACAGGGAAATTCTACCGTCTTTTAGTTTCTTTTGTCTTAATTTTACGCTCATGGCTTGTTGGTTTAATGGTTTCCCCCGTTGGGTAACAAGCCGGGAACAAATTCTGCAAACTCAGTTCAAATCAGTACAACCGTACACAAACGGGGTCATGTTAATTTAACGCTGAAACCCGCGTGTTTGTTGCATTGAGTTGAATTGACCTGATTTGAGTTGAATTTCCCTTTTCATATAAAAAGTTCTGTTTGCACTTTTCCTTTGATTTCCAATACCGTTATTATGCAAAACCTCCGAAGTCAAAAAAGACTTCGGAGGTTGGAGTAGTCGTTATTTTTGGTATTGGAAATATTTACTCTTTGCTCACAAACAGTTTTTTACTTATTCTTTCACCAGCGGTGCTTACTACCGAAACCATATATACACCTGTGGCGGGTATATTGCCTTCGAGTTCAAAACGGTTGCCTCCGGCCTGTGCGGCAAACTGCTGTTCGCTTACCAAACGGCCGCGGCTGTCGTATAGTGTGATGTGGTAATCCTGTGCAAATGCTGCGCTGATGTTTACAAATAGATTTCCGTTTGCGGCAAAGGCATCAACCACATCGCCACTTACACCGCAGGGCGAAACCATGAGTATTGACGATACAGAGCTGCTTCCGTTGAAATCGGTTTGGCGGATGCGGTAGTAGTTTATGGTAGTGAGCGGAAGCGGATCAATGAACTGATAGTTATTAATCATGCTGCTGTTTCCGCCGCCCTGCACATTGCCGATGGCTGTCCAGGAAGTGCCGTTGATGCTGCGTTCGATGGTGAAGTAATCGTTGTTTTGTTCGGTGGCAGTGCTCCAGCGCAGCAGGGCGTGGTTGTTTGCACAGTTGCCGTTTATGGAAAGCCATTCCACAGGCAGCGGAGCCAGTTGTGACGAAAGCACCCACGGTGTGTAGGCAGCGGCAATGCTTACTCCGTTTGCAGTAACAGTGCCCACACCGGCGGTTACACCGGTTCCGCTGCCAAGTACGGCATTGTCGGGCAGCCATGCACCGGTGGCCCAGTACTGAGCGCCAAGTGTGCCGGTGTTGAAGGCCGGAACCAAAGTATTTTCGGTATTGCCGCGGTAGCTGAACGTGAGGTTGGCAGTTATTGCAGCCGTGCTGTTTATTTCCCACCAGCGGTCAATTACGGCTTCGTCAGAACCATCCTGCGCCAGCGTGGGATCAAACATGTGCGTAACACCGGTGGCCCAGGGCGTGTTGTTGCTGGTGGCGGTGGGACGTGTAGCCACACTTACGGTGGCGGATGTAGCCGGTACTTTATTAAACGTAAACGGTATAAGAATGCCGGCGCTTGTGCCAAACGGGAATATATGCGCACCGGTGGTGGTAGCCATTTGCCAGCTTACTATGCTGGGATTGGTGGCTGCATTGGTTTCACTTTGTATGTAGCCGGTGGTATTGGTAATGGCGGCTGCATTGGGATTGGAAACTGTAAGTGTAAACGAATTGAGCACCAGCGGACGCGTTCCGAGGCTTAACACACCCGTAAGCGTGGAAATACCGCCAACGGTAGTATTTATGCCAAGTGTTTTGGAGCCTGTGCCCAGCAGCGAAAGATTGAAGAAAGTGGTAGAAGCACTGCCTCCGATGTTTTGCGCGGCACCGTTTAAAAGCACAGTGGCACCATCGTTTGAGAAGCCTGCATTGCCTGCATTGTTTACCCAGTTTCCGGCCACATATATACTTCCGCCGGTAGTAGCGTTTGTGATCAGTCCGCCGGCTTGTGAAGTGTAATTTCCGGTAGCGCCGTCAACCACCACAGCCGAGCCGTTGGTGAGTACAATGCGCGCACCGTTATTGATGAGCCCCTGTGCGCCCAGCGAAAAAGCACTCAGCAACAGGGCGGCTACTATGAAATACCTGCTCTTTTGCATCGGGTTACTGAGGTTTAGCAATTTCTTTTTTCGGTGCAGGCACACGTTCATGCTGTTGGATGGCAGGTTGCATTTCTTCGAGCGGGCCGGGTGCAGGGCCAAAGCGTACATCGGCAAATTTTGAAATGAGGTTGCCCTGCGCATCACGACTGTCGGCACGGTTGGCGGTTACAAACCAGGTAAAGTTTACATTGGAGTTACCGCTTTGTAATTCGATTACATCAAAACCGGTGGCTGTTTTGTTGGTTACAAAAACACCGTTGCAGTCACCTTCAAGCTGGATGATTACACGCAGCGGATGCTCGGCATTTACAGCAATATTTTTGGTAAAGTTGGGATCAAGTTCAATATGAGCGCGGCCGTTAACCAACTGCCCTTGTCCGAAATCCTGAAACAATACTTCGGGAGCTTCGGGGCAATACAGGTTTACCAGTTGATCATTGGTATCGCGCACAATGGTTGACACTGTACCCGGGCCGTTAATTTTGAAGTTGGTGGCTAAAGTGCGGCCGCCCACATAAGCATAATCAGTTGCCGAGCCGTTGTTAAAATAACCTCCCCAGGTATTGTTTCCGGTATTGTTTGCATGTCCGTAAACACCGGTAACGGTGCCGGTAGCCGCAATACCGGTTCCGCCAACAAGAAGACTGGCTGTGGTATTGTTACCCACAAACACGCCGCCGGTGGCTCCAGCCACAGAACCGAAGCCATATACCCCTGCATTGTTTGACGTAAATGCCCCTCCGCTTCCAGCTAACAAAGTGGCATAGGTGGCCAGGTTATTGCCCAGCCCTGCTATTGCAGTACCCGTAGCGGCCGAAGAGGCGCCAAAGATACCTGGTCTATTTGCGGCAGTGGCATCGGCATAAACAGCATATCCGGCACTGGTAGCCACAAACAAACCTGCCATAGAATTGGAACCTGAGGAAGAATTCTCACCATAAACGCCAATACCAATGCCTGAGCCTGAGATATACCCGTTTAAGGCAAAATTGCCACCTGTGGTGTAAGAAGAAAAAATATCACCTGGAAAATAGCCAAAACCACCGGGCTGGTTGAGTACCACTTCACCACTGCCTGTGCCGACAATGCGCATCCGCTCCAGGTTGTTTGTCATAATGCGCACCGGCTGGGCATTGATTGAACCCAGAAACTCTGTACCGGCCAGTGTATTTCCGGCCAGTAACCATCCTCCCGAGGATGCCATGAATCGCCACACTGTGCCATCCCAGTAAAAAAATGCGCCCAATGTGGTATCATACACAAAAAGGCCGGCAGCCGGTGCGGCTATGGCTGTGCGCTGGGCAGTGGTCATTCGGGGTATCAGCGCACCGCGTGTAGTGGATACCACATCAAGCATGGCCGACGCATCAGGCGCAGCGCCCGTTGCATTGATACCTACGTTTTGAGCATATAGACCGGTAAGACCGGTTGCCGTAAATAATAGTGCAGAGAGTAAACTTTTTTTCATTGTGCGTACTTTGTCCGGTAAAAGTTCAAGCACAGGAGGCGAATTGTGCATTTTCTACAATATAGCAAATACAAACTAACAATTAGCAGGATGGCATTAAAATGAGGTATTTATGCGTGACAGATCGTTTCAATCAAAAAGCTTTAAAACTTATTTCAATTCTTGAACGGGAAAAAAAACAACCCGAAGGCGGATTTCGATCCCGGATAAACCGTTGTCTATTCAGTTAATTCGGTGAGGGCGCAGGAGCGGGGAAACTTGCAGGAGGGGCATCAAAACGTACCTGCTGACCATCCCACCACAGCGAACCCGAAGGGTCGGCAAAACTCTCATCAAGCATAAGGCGACGGATATATTCGTCGAATGAAGAATCTCTGATTTCGGCAGTCACTTCAGCACCAGAATCTGAAACCGTGGCTACTGCAATCCAGGTGAATGGTGTGGATGAAAACTGCGTACCATTTTCCTTTACCGTAAAACCTTCGGCGCTGATTTCATCAATATACAAACCGGCTCCGGGACCAAGCGGGGTAATTGTAACCACCACATCCTGTCCGTTTGCCGTGAGTGCGGCAAAACTGCTGTCGAATTGCACGGTACACTTTCCTGCGGTGAGTTGACCACGCCCCTTGCTGTACACATCGCGCGTAACTCCGGCAGCTGCATACGTAGCCACACGTGCAGTTGTTCCATTTGATACAGGAATAAACTGTACGATGGCATTGTTTGTAATCGTCAAACCATCTACATACACTCCGAAACGATTACCCGAAAGCACGGTGCCGTAAACTTGTCCGTGTATCCACGCCCCCATCACACCACCACTAAGTCCCGCACCAATCCCCCGGTTTACTTCGGCCGGATAAACAGCAAGTGCAGCCGCAGGACTGGCCATACGCCCGGTACCGTTAGCGTTTGTGGCATTGCTCGAATACACCCCATATGTTAATGAACCCGATGAATAATAGGCAATGCTTGTCCAGGTAGCCGTGCCGTTGTTGGTTTGTCCGAAAACACCTCCGGTGCGAATAGAACCATTGGCAGCTGTAGTACCCACCACACCAAAACTATATTGTACGTTATTGCCCAGCGTGCCCCATACCCCACGGTTAAAGCTCGACGTGTAGTTGGCGCCCTGAGTGGCATTGTTGGTAATGCCATAAACGCCGGATGCTGTAATGGTGCCGGTATTTGTACCGTTAAAGTTGCCATGCACGCCATACGAACGGCTGGAAGCTGTGCTGTTTATTTCGCCGTAAATGGCACTGTTACCCGTAACCGTTGAGTTTGAAAAGCCGGCAATGGCAATTCGCTCGGTGGTGGTAGCCACTGCGGTAAAAAGCTGTGCTGTACCCGGCGAAGCCACATTCACACCAATTTGACCGTTGCTCAAAATGCGCAATCGTTCGGCATTGTTGGAATAAAACAATACCGGCTGCGCATTGATTGAGCCCAAAAATTCAGTTCCGGCAAGTGTATTACCCGCCAGACGCCAGTTTGTATTCGACGCCATTTCCGTCCAGATGGTGCCGTTGTAAAACCAGAAACTGTTTGTGGTCGTATCATACACATACAAACCGGTTGCAGGCGTGGCAATGGCTGTGCGCTGTGCTGAAGTCATTCGCGGAATAAGCAAACCGCGCGTGGTGGATACCACATCAAGCATAGCCGAAGCGTCGGGAGTTGCGCCGGTAGCGTTTATTCCTACATTCTGAGCCGGCAAAACAGAACAGAAAACGATAACTGCAAAAACAGTTATGAAAAGACTAAAGGCTGGGGCCTTCATGGATATAAGGGTTTGAGGTTTAAGGTCTAACCTCGTGGGTTGTCGATGGCAAGTTAAGCAAAACAGGAAGATAAAAACAAGAAAAACTACGTGATTTTCAATCTTTTAATCTTATTTTATATAGCCAAGCAATGTATTTTTGCGCCCGTATGCGAAACTGGTACAGCTTCCCGTTTGCTTCCCACAAACTGCTTGATGCACTTACAGCAACTGCGGCTAAGTATGAAACAGCGTGTATTTGCGGATGCAATATGGGGAATGGCTTTTCGGAAGAAATTATTGGTGGATTTGGGGTGATGGATGAAATTTCGCCCGTTGAAAATGAAGACGCTTTTACCTGCCTCGAAATGTTTGTGGATGCCCGGCGCGACTGGTATTTCGGGCATTTCAGCTATGATTTAAAGAACCAGATTGAAAAAGGGCTTACCTCTGAACATCCTGACGGTGTTGACTTTCCACTGCTTTACTTCTTTCGTCCGCAATTTGTAGTTCGCAAACGGAATGCGGACACGATAGAAATTGGCACAGCCACTGCTGATGAAGCTTCGCAGTTTTTTTCGCAGCTTGAAACTGCGGAAGTTTCACGGAATGCACTGCATACTTCGCCGGACATTCAGGCACGTACTTCAAAACAGGAATACATTCAAGCGGTAAACCAGCTGAAAAAGCACATTGCGCGCGGCGATATTTACGAAACAAATTATTGCATTGAATATTTTGCTGATGCGGTAAAACTTGATCCGGCTGCATTGCATTTAAGGCTTTGCAGCCTGAGCGAAGCGCCGTTTGCAGCATACTACAAACACAATGAAAAACACCTTTGCTGCGCCAGCCCTGAACGCTTTTTGCAGAAAATAAAAAGCACGCTGCGCTCGCAGCCCATAAAAGGCACACGACGACGCGGCACAACGCCCGAAGAAGACGGGCAACTGAAATACGAACTGCAGCACGACGCCAAAGAGCGTTGCGAAAATGTAATGATTGTAGATCTGGTGCGCAACGATCTTTCACGAAGTGCCAGGCGTGGCAGTGTGCATGTGCCGGAGTTGTTTGGCGTACACACCTTTAAAACCGTCCATCAGCTTATCTCAACCGTGCAGGCCGAACTGCGCGACGATGTACATCCGGTGCAGGCCATAAAACGTGCGTTCCCGATGGGTTCAATGACCGGTGCGCCCAAAGTGCGGGCCATGCAGCTTTGCGAAGAAACCGAACACATGAAACGCGGACTTTACTCGGGCGCAGTGGGCTATTTTACGCCCGATGGTGATTTCGATTTCAATGTGGTCATTCGCAGCATTCAGTACAATGCAGCCACGGGACATCTCTCGCTTAAAACAGGCAGCGCCATTACCGCAGCAGCCGATGCCGAAACTGAGTTTGTAGAATGCAGCCTCAAGGCCGCGGCCATGCTCAATGCGCTTGGCGTAAAAAATTCAGTGTAGCTTTGTGCCGTGAATAAGCATGCCTTTTTCGATGCTTTTGCAGCTTCGCTTGATCGCCTCGATGCGAGTGAGAAACGCTTTGTACTTGTAGCTGTAAGCGGTGGCATCGACTCGGTGGTGCTGCTTCATGTGTTGTATGTGCTGGGTGTGCGCTGCGCGGTGGCGCATGTAAACTACCGCCTGCGCGGGAATGAATCGGAAGAGGATGCCGCCTTTGTGCAGAAGCTGGCAGAAACTTACGGGATGCCCTTTTTTATGCGCGTTTGCAGCGAAGAAGAGATGCAGGGTTCGGTGCAAAGTACGGCGCGGAAAATACGCTATGCTTTTTTCGAAAAAACGGCAGTGCAGGCAGGTTGCACAAGCATAGCCACGGCACATCATTTCGACGATTCGGCCGAAACTTTGCTGCTGCAGCTCGTGCGCGGCACTGGCATCAGCGGTGTAGCAGGTATTGCAGCCCGAAACGACAAACTCATACGCCCGCTGCTGCAATTTACACGAGCTGAAATTGAGCACTATGCGCAGCAGCAGCAACTACAATGGCGAAACGACAGCAGCAACCAGACCGACAAATACACGCGCAACCGTATCCGCCACCACGTATTGCCCGAACTGCTGCAAGCCGTGCCGCAGGGCCGCAAGGGCTTACGCCACTCGCTGCAACTGCTTGGCGAAACTCAGTTGCTGGTAAACCACGCCGCCCGTACATTTGAGCAGGCACATACGCACAGCGAAGCAAAGCATTACTATATACATATTGCTGCACTGCTTGCCCAACCCGCGCCCGCACTGCTGCTGCACTCCTTGCTGCAAAAGTTTGAACTGCCCGGCTACACTACCGCGCAGGCCATGCAGCTGATTCAGGCCGGTTCAAACAGCAGCATTGCCGCAGGTAACTATGTAATCACCTGCAGCCGCGACCATCTGGTGATAAGCACACAAACTACGCCAGCCAAGTACACCCTGCTGCCCGATCAACTGCCTGCTTTTGTAGAAATTGAAGAAATACCCTTACCGCACCATTTTGCCCAAAATCCCTGGCAGGCCACATTTGATGCACACCGCCTGCAGTGGCCGCTCACCCTGCGGCAATGGCAACCCGCTGATGCCATGCAACCATTAGGCATGCAAGGGCAGAAAAACATCAGCGACATACTTACCGATGCACGCTGGCCCGCACACATCCGCAAACAAACACTGGTAATGCTTAGCGGCAATGAAATTATCTGGCTGCCCGGCTGCCGCATGGCACACCACACACGCATTACAGAAAACACAACACAAGCTGTGCGGTTTACGTTTGATGAAGCGTATTATCAATAATTAGTAAATCACTGCCAGATGTGCTACAGCCTGTATTTACCTATATAAGGCAATTCATCTCCACCAATGTATAAATAGCCCTTCTGCTCTTTTACCGCTCCGGCCTCTGGAATTACTTTTCCTTTTGTATCATACAATGCCTGTATCACACAGCCATTAGCCGCAAGTTTGAAAATCATACCAAACCGTTCGGCTTTGGGTTGAAGAAATCCGGGAAGACCATATACCATTTTTTTCATCGCAGGTTTGGGGTGGATATTATCCAATGCTGCATTTCGTTTCGTAGTGAAACCCAACCAATAATTACCATTGCCGTCTGCAGATATACCATTCGGAAAGCCTTGCAGATTATCCGCAAAAACCGCTGTCTGTCCTTTTTTCTCTCCCTTCAGCCAGTACTTTAACACCCTGTATTTTGTAGTTTCTACCATCAGCAAATATGTTTCATCATCAGAAAGCACTACGCCGTTTCCAAAATAAGTCCCGTCAATCAGTGTCTTTATCTCGTTCGTGTGAGGATCAAAACAATATAACGCACCATGCGGACGCATTTCTAAAATCAACTTACGTCCGTATCTGAGTGTATATCCGGCTACTTCTGATGTGTTGGTGAAATAAATTTTGCCATCCGAAGCAATGTCTATCCCATTGGGAATAAAAAAACGGTTTCCCGCTGTATCGTGATCCGCCAGAACCGTAACATTTTTGCTGGTATTGATAGAAATCAAGCCCTGCTTATGACTCAATGCTATTAAATTATGTTTTGCATCAAAATGCAGGCCGGCTACCCATGAACCGCTATTGTAAAACTCCTCCACATTGCCATTTGTATCAATACGCAAAATGCGCCCGTCGCTAAAATCCTTATTGTGTACACCGCAATACAAATTCCCCAAACTATCAAACACAATATCTTCCGGTCCGTACCATCCTTTTAAATCTATTTTCTGCGATCGGGTTAAATTTTCATTCGGGGTTAATTTTGGATCAACAACATTTATTTCTCCCGGACTCCAAGCAACCGGACGGATGCCACAAGAAAAAAACGAGAACAGCAAACTCATTATTACTGTTCCGATAATTAGACAGAAAGGTTTACGCATGACAGATGTTTTTCCGACAAACATCCGCTTACTGAGAATAAAAAGCATTTACATAGGTAAAGAAATACGCAAACCTACTTCCGGCCTGCCGTATGCTGCCGGATACGGCTTAATTGTGTGGGCGTTATTCCCAGATAGGAGGCAACATGATACTGCGGAATCAGTTGTTCCAGTGCCGGAAATTCCTTTTTGAATATTTCGTAGCGGCTGTTTGCATCCTGCAATACAATTTCCAATTCCTTTCGCTCCTTCTCTATGAAATAATACTCCGCCATCTTTCTCACCAGCCTTTCGAGATCCTGAAACCTGTCGAAAAGCGAAACAAGTGAATCATAATTACACGCATACACCACACAATCTGTCAAAGCCTGCTGCGAAATAAGATTAGGCTTTTTGGTTAGCAGTGATGAATAGGCCCCGATAACCGAATGCCCTACAAAAAACTGTTTATTGTATTCCTTTCCGGCCGAATCCACAAAATAGGCCCTTACCACACCCGATTCTAAAAAGGCAATATTCCGGGCAACCTCACTTTGCTTTACAAAATAATCGTGCTTTTGTAATTTCTGCTTTTCAAACAGTGGTAATATCACTTCCCACGTAGCTTCAGACAAAGGAGAAATTGCATTGAAGTATGTTTTCAGAATAGCCATTCATGTCAATAATACGAAATCGGTTCATTCTTTAGTCAAGCTGATTATTTGGCAATAAAAACTAAATGAGCCAGACCCTAAACGTTTAGCCGGGATGCCGCCTGTACACTGGATTGCGGGACTGAATTCCGTTGGCGAACCTTCAATGACCAGGCTCACTGCTTTAACGGAAAAATCAATGTTGCGCAAATAACTACAGCCGGTTCATTTGGCTATCTGGCGCGACAATACAACCGGCACACAATCAATTTCAAGCACAGGCATGGCAATACAGGCAAATTGCTCCTGCAGGTCATTGCATATTCAAGCTCTCACTTTTCACATCGTACCAAAGCTGAACCAGTCCGGAGGGAAAGGTCAGGCTCTTTTTAAACCGAAGCTGCTGTTCCACATTGTTTGCTTTAAACAGGCGTACACCATCGCCAAGCAGGTGCGGAATTACACTCACAATTAACCTGTCGATAAGCTTATGGTTGAGAAGTTCAAACACAATCTCCGCACCACCGTCGCAGTAAATGTCCTTACCGGGTTCTGCTTTCAGTTTTTTCACCAATTGCACCACATCATCCGCATATTCGGCATGTTCGTGCTTGCCGGTACGCGAACGGGAAATTACAAACACACTTTTATCGGCATGCGGCAGCGCGCCTCCAAACGAAAGCACCTTGTCGAATGTTTTGCGTCCCCATATTACGGTGTCAATCTCCTGCAAAAAAGCAGCATAGCCAAAATCCTCACCGGGCGTTTCCACCACAGATAAAAAATCAATATTATCGTCTTTGCCGGCAATGTAACCGTCGAGACTCATCGCGATATAGAGATTTACTTTTCTGTCCATGATTGTATTCTGTTACAATATGAAAGCATATCAGCCAATATCACAAAAGACCATTTATCGTAACCCGCATTTTTTTGACAAGTGGCCGCCTAAATACTTAGCATGCCATGCAACGGCTAAAGATATTGGTAAAAATTAATCAGACAGCAGCAGTTCAAATTCATTACTTTTAACATCGTAAACATAGAACTGCAATTCTTCAGTTACGGCAAATTTCTTCAGGCTGTTTTCTGATTTTTTCACACCGGCAATTGACAGCATCCGAACACATCTATTTCGACGAGCGGCAGTACCACGGCTTAAACCGCCATTCTATACTTCGCCGCCTGCTGCTGGCTACGTTTTGCTTTGTGGGCTACTACTGGTCGGAAAACCCGAAGCCGGTGGAACTTGAGTTTTTTCGCATCGGCGAGTATCCGGGCAACGACCGCTCAGGCGAGTTGTTTTTTGTACTTGGGCTGGCCGTACTGGTACTTTCGGTAGGGCTGCTTTTTGTGATGCACATGCGCACACAAATTTTGCCGCAGGCGGTATTGGTTGACGGGCGCTGGCCGGTGAAACGGGTGCGTATTGATTTAAACGGCATTAAATCTATACGGCGTGTTAGGCTTCGCCCTTCCTTTTTTAACCGGCCGGTGTATAATCTTTTCAACCGCGGAATGATTCGTTTTTACACCCACGGCAATGATGCAGTGGAACTTACCACCCACGATAATATTATTTATCGTATTGGTACCCAGCGCCCCGAAGAAATGATCAACTGCATCAGTCAACGCCTCAGCGAGCTGCAAACTAAATAATAGCATCTGATTTTTAGCCTCTACCCGGGAAATATTTATTAGCGGCATACGGGACTCTTGTTACTAACAATTCTTGACTTTCTGGAAACGTATCCTTAATTTCATCGTACAAATACACACACTCACACCTCACATTTTAACGCTTATCGATATGTCAGCTATTCCTTCACTCATCAACATCGAGAAAGAGCAGGTGCGGGATCTCCGCTTCCCTGCCGGAGAAGTACTTCACAGCGAAGAGGCCCGCCACCGCAGGCAGTCTGAGCTAGACAGGGCGCTTGTGCTGGGAAACATCGACCATAATAAGGTACGCATCATTTTCAGTGATTCCGAGGGTTTGAAGGAGGTTCAAACCACAATCTGGGCCGTTACCGACGAACGGATTATCCTCAAAAGCGGCATGGTAATTCCCATCCGACGCATCGTAGAAGTAATTACCTGACATAAAAAGCAGTTCAGGAAAGTCCGGGAAAGTAACCCGGACTTTTTTTATCCGTAAAATGAAATAGTTTTGATTTACACCTCCGGCCACACACCGGAACCGTGTACCGGCCACACACCGGTTGTAATACACACATAAACAACACACGCACACACACAATCCCATGCTTACCCCTATTGCTGTTCGTCGCGTTATCGCGGCCTTTGTCTTCGTCGGTTTACTTACCGTTTTCAGTGCCTTCCGCTCCCATCGCATGAACGCTGTGCGCGTAAAATGGAGCACGCAGGTAGTTAAACTCTCCGAAACCGAAGCCGAACTCCGTTTTACAGCCCAGATTCCCGGTGGCTGGCACATGTTTTCCCAAACCGTGCCTGATGTAAACGGACCGATGGCACTTAACTTCGAATTCGACGCGTCTGCCGAATACGAAACCGTGGGTCAGCCTGTAGAAAATGGTAAAGTAAAACCCGTTTACGAACCCGCAATTGATATGCAGGTAAACAGCCTTGAAGGCCAGGTTATGTATATCCAGAAAGTAAAGCTTAGTCCCGGTAAACAACCCGTAATCCGTGGCGTGATTAACTACATGCTGAGCAACACCAACGAAATGCTTCCGCCCGACGAAGAGGAGCTGGAAATCAGCATAAACTAACCAAATTCACTCTTCCACATCATTTTTTACGATAATAAACGCAAAGATCGTGGAGAAACCCTTACTTTTGGGTTTGCTCAACGATCTTTTCCTTTTATATGAAAGTAAACAACCTCATCCGACTACCCTTGCTGGCTGCGGTACTGCTTTTTGCGGTAGCGCCTGTTTGGGGACAAATCCTTAATCCGGTTAAATGGTCAGCCTCGGTGATAAAAACCGGCGACGGCACAGCTGAACTCGTGGTTCAGGCCAGCATTCAGAAAAACTGGCACCTCTACACACAAAACCCGGGCGACGGTCCGCTGCCCACTTCATTTGCTTTTAAACCCTCGGCCGATTATCAGCTGGTGGGCGGTGTAATTGAGGGCAAGTCGATAAAAAAGTTTGAGGAAATGTTTGGCGGCGAAATCAGCTACTACGAAAACTCCGCCACGTTCCGCCAGAAAATAAAAGTGCTCAACGCAAAACCGTTTACCATCACCGGCACGGTAGAAGGCATGTCGTGCGATGATTCGCGCTGTGTACAGCTTGATCCGACCAAGCTGGTGTTTGAGGTGAAGGATGTGCTGAGCGGAGCCGGAGCGCCGGCAGCAAACGGGCCTACGGGAGCAACGGGTGCAACCGGCGAAATGCCTTTGAAAGCCGATCTGGGTACTACAGCTTCGGGTGGTGACGCATCAGGCTGCGGCTGTGATTCGCTTAAAGCCATGATAGCCGGACTAAGCGTAAATGGCGACGGCAACAGCAAAAAGAAAATTGCCTACACTGGCGGCCCCTGCAAGTTTGAACTGAACAAACCGATGGATGTGAAACTCGAAGATGCGGGTGTAGCTGAAGACAAATCGTTCTGGGGCATTTTCATTGCAGGCTTTATTGGCGGTTTTCTTGCACTGCTCACTCCCTGCGTGTTCCCGATGATTCCGATGACGGTGAGCTTCTTTACCAAACGCAGTAAAGACCGCGCCACAGGTATTCGTAATGCTGTTATTTATGCACTTTCCATCATTGGCATTTATGTTACACTCGGCCTGCTGGTAACCAGCATTTTTGGTTCCGATGCACTCAACGAAATGTCGAGCAACGTGTTCTTCAACCTGTTGTTCTTTGTGGTGTTCATTGTGTTTGCCGTATCGTTTTTTGGGGCGTTTGAAATTGTACTGCCCAGCAGTCTGGTAAACAAAGTGGATCAGGCCTCAGACCGTGGCGGACTCATCGGCATTTTGTTCATGGCGTTTACGCTTTCGCTCGTGTCGTTTTCGTGTACTGGTCCCATTATTGGCACCCTGCTTGTAGAAACCGGCCGCGATGGCAATTTCCTCGGACCTGCCATTGGCATGTTTGGTTTCTCGCTGGCGCTGGCATTGCCTTTTGCCTTGTTTGCCATGTTTCCGGGCTGGCTCAATACACTTCCCAAATCAGGTGGCTGGCTTAACTCGGTGAAAGTTACACTGGGCTTTGTTGAACTTGCCCTCGCGCTTAAATTCCTTTCTACCGTTGACCTGGCTTACCATTGGGAATTCTTAACCCGGGAAGTGTTTCTGGCGCTCTGGATTATCATTGCTTTCCTGCTGGGCCTTTATCTTATTGGAAAAATCAAATTCTCGCACGACAGTGAGCTTAAACATGTAAGTGTGCCGCGCATCATGCTGGCCATAATTACATTCTCGTTTGGTGTGTATATGATTCCCGGTTTGTTTGGTGCGCCCACTAACTTCATCAGCGGTTATCTTCCCCCTTCGTATTACAAAGAGTGGAAAGATCCGAATGAAGGGGACTGCCCGATTGGCCTGAGCTGCTTTCACGATTTTGAAGAAGGCATGTGTTACGCCAAAAGTGTGGGCAAGCCCGTGCTGGTTGACTTTACCGGCTATGCCTGCGTAAACTGCCGCAAAATGGAAGACAACGTTTGGCCGCAGCCCGAAGTGTATAAGCACATCAGTAATGATTACGTACTTATTTCATTGTATGTGGATGATAAAAAAGAACTGCCTGCCGACAAGCAGTTTACCACTGCCGACGGGGTAAAAATTACCACCTATGGTAAAAAATGGAGTTTGATGGAGCGTGAAAATTTCAATCAGAACTCCCAGCCGCTTTATGTGTTGATGGACAACAACGGTAAAGTACTCGCCAAACCGCAGGGCTACACACCCAACGCCTCTGAGTATGCCCTGTTTCTCGAAAAAGGTTTGAAAGTTTACAACGAACGCATGAAACAGGCTGAAGCAGAAGAAGCTCCGAAAGCCGATTCAACCGCCAAAAAATAAATTTCCCTCACAAAAAATCCCGCATCACACACGATGCGGGATTTTTTTATGCCTCACTGCTTCCGTTCCACTCGGCATAAAACTGATCGAGGAACTGAAGCATAAACTGGTGCCGCTGTTCGGCCAGTTGTTTGCCGGTGGCGGTGTTCATACGGTCTTTCAGCAGCAGCAGTTTTTCGTAGAAATGATTGATGGTGGGCGCTGTGGTGTGTTTATATTCCTCGCGGCTCATAGTGAGGTTGGGAGGAATTGCCGGATTGTAAAGCTCGCGGTTTTTGTGCCCGCCGTAAGTGAATGCGCGCGCAATGCCAATAGCGCCAATGGCATCGAGCCGGTCGGCATCCTGCACCACCTGCATTTCGGGCGAGGTGAACACCTGCTCGCCAAAGCTGGCTTTAAACGACATGTAGCGGATGATGTTTTGCACATGTACAATGCGCGCATCGTCGAGCCCTTCGGCTTTCAGAAATTCGCCGGCCAGTTGTGGGCCAAGCTCTTCATTACCATTATTAAACTTACTGTCGGCAATATCGTGCAGCAGGGCAGTAAGCTCAACCACAAGTGCATCTACATGTTCGGTTTTGCTGATGAGCCTTGCTGTGTTGCGCACACGTTCAATATGCCACCAGTCATGCCCGGCCTCGGCATTTTGCAAGGTCTTGCGCACGTACGCTTCTGTACGTTCGAGAAGTGTTTCGTGAAAAGACATAAACGGAATTAAATACGGCGTAATTCGAAATTCATACCGAGATACACTTTGCGCACCTGTTCGTCGGCGGCAAGTTCTTCGGCGGTGCCGGCTTTGAGTATCTGCCCTTCAAACAGCAGGTAAGCGCGGTCAACCAGTGCCAGCGTTTCGTGCACGTTGTGGTCGGTGATGAGAATGCCGATGTTTTTTTTCTTCAAACTATACACCACCTGCTGAATATCTTCCACCGCAATCGGATCCACTCCGGCAAACGGCTCATCGAGCAGGATAAAGTTGGGCGAGGTAGCCAGCGCGCGGGCAATTTCGGTACGGCGGCGCTCGCCACCCGAAAGGTTATCGCCGGCATTTTTACGGATGTGGTGCAGCGCAAACTCATCAAGCAGCGTTTCGAGTTTCTGCTCCTGCTCGCCTTTGGTGAGTTTAGTCATTTGCAACACCGCGCGTATGTTGTCTTCCACACTCAGCTTGCGGAATACCGATTTTTCCTGCGCCAGATAACCAATACCCAGCTGTGCACGACGATACATCGGCTCATGGGTAATGTCTTTATCGTCGAGGTAAATGCGGCCTTCGTTTGGTTTCACCATGCCCACAATCATGTAAAACGAAGTGGTTTTACCCGCACCGTTTGGCCCGAGCAGCCCTACTACTTCGCCCTGACGCACCTCAATGGATACATCTTTCACGACTGTGCGGCCTTTGTAGCGTTTTACAATGTGTTCGGCTCCGAGAATCATGCGTTGCAAAGATGCAGAAAAAGTATAAACTGAGGTGTTAAGAAGTGTGAGCAAACAGATCAGAACAAAATCTGCAGCGAAAGCCTCACACCTACTTTCTGGATGCCGGGATGATCGAGGTAGCGCAAACGCCAGAATACATCAACGCGGAAAAACTTGAAGATGTTTTCAATGCCCGCGCCCGCTTCAAGGTACGGCCCGCGATTGAGGGTATAAAGCTGATTGGGAAAAAGAAGCTCTTCGCGGTTGTCTAACCGCGCGCTGCCAATTACGCCCCGGAACGAAGCTACCTCGCGCCACTTCAGCTTACGCATGAGCGGAATTTTATTGAGGAAAAATCCGTCGAAATGGTGAATGAGAATGCACTGCGCATACTGATCGCTGGCAAACTCAAAATAGTTCATGGTATTGAATGCGGCCCAGTCGTATATGATGGTTTCGTTGCCCGCATGCAGCACCATGAGCGGAAACGGTACAGTGCCCCAGATTTTTCCGGCCTCCAGTACATAATTTATGTAGCCAATTGGATTGATGCGGATACGGTCGTCCACATTAATACTCAGCCGGTGATACGCGTAATCACTTCCAAACACGCCCTTCAAACCGGCATTGTACTGCACCTGCACAATCGGGTAAATTGTACCCAAACTCACGCGCGAAAACACACTCTCCACATACCGCTCCTGATAGGCAAAACGTGTGGTAAGCTGAATTTCGGAAGCCGTAATGCCGGGTTTGTATTCGTTATTGCCGTTACCTATCGGATGCAGATAAACTGTGGCGCCAAGCGGAAACAGATTTTTATGTACCAGATTGAGCTTGGTATTCAGGCCCGGAAACCAGTCGCGCTCATACCACAAACTGTACTGCTCCACGCGCAGCATATTGTCGAGCGGTGTGCGGCGGAAAAGTGCGGCAAGGCCGTTATCAGCAGTAAACGCATTGTTGCTCTGACCTAATATTTCGTAGTCGTTTTTGTAATTGCCACCCACCAGCTGCCTCGGCTTTTTGGTGATGAATGATTTGAAGGCAAACGAATACTTGAAATCATCATCGCGGAAACCATATGCCGCATAGCCGCTAAACTCTACCCATTTACTGAAATTGTTACTGGTTCGTCCGCCCAAACGCACACGCCAGCCTTCAATGCGGTTGTTGCTCACCGTGTTGTACCACGGACCAAATTCAAACGGGCCAATGACTTTGTAACCTGTGTAAGCCGTGATTATGATATTCTCCCACGATTTATAAATGGGCAAATGCTGTATGGAATCAACCATTGCATAAATCTGCCTTTCGGTAGCATTCAGCGAATCGTGGCGGGCATTGACCCAGAATGCACTGTCGCGTTTTTCGGCGCCTTCCTGCACCACCAGATTATCGGTGCGTGTATAAAACTCCACATCGCGCGGCTTGCTGACAATGATGTTTTTGTACGACGATGTTTTTCGACCATACATGCCAAGCTGTTTATCCTGCAAGGCAAAATCGGCCACCATTTTCTCTTTCACCAGCATCCATTTTCCCGACGCGTCATCAAACTCCTGAATTATCGAAAATGCATTTACATAGTTAATGTTTGCATCATCGGTAATTTTCATCTCAATGCGTTTAAGCGCAAAAGCCGTATCGGCAATCCACATATTCCCTTCAAACAACAGTTCCTGCTTGCGGCGTGGCTTAAACTGAATGTGATAGCACCAGTGATTGTCGATCAGCAAACTATCATTGAGGTAATATTTGTAGTAGAAAATACCGTTATCAGAAATCGGACTCACGAAGAGTTTGCCAAAGAGCATGATGTTGTTGTCATACAAATTGGCATTCTGATACATTTCGCCGGTAAGTTTGGAAATGCTGGCATCTTCCACACCAGAAACTTTCGAGCCTTTAATTACTTCCTTGCGCAAACGCGGATCGGTACGGTAGTAAAAATCGGAAACCGACTCGCTGAAGAAAAGCGGGAGTTTGGGTTTTTCGGTGGGATTGGTGGAGTCGATATTATCAAAAATAAACTTTACCGGTTGCAGCACTTTTCGTTTCTGAAAATCTTCGGTAATGTTATTGAGGTCGAACTCCATTTTGTTATAGACCTCGTATTCATAAGCATCGTATTTCTCTTCGTTGTTATTATCGCGGTTTGCCCACACGCCCCGCAGAATGCGGTAGGCAGGGTTTTCGCCGGGGCGGATAACCACTTCGGCAAGGCTGTTGGCATTGACTTCCATGCCAATATTAACCACCTGTGCGGCTGCATTTTTTTTGAGCGGAAGTGTAATGGTTTTGTAGCCGATGTAATTGGCCCGGATGGAGTCTGTAAGCCGAGAGGATGTAATGCGGTAGTTTCCTTCCACATCAGAAACCGCACCAATATTGGTTCCGAGCAGATATACACTTACAAAGGGCATCGGCTCGTTGGTATTCTTATCGTATATTTTTCCGGATATGCGGTATTGTTGCTGTGCCCACAGGCTGCACGCACACAAAACCAACATCACCACGCACAGTAGTCGTTGAAGCATTTTACTCAGAGGGCTTGGGAATTCTAAGATAAGCACTCTTTTGGAAAGAAAAACCAGATTTTCTGTGGCGGCAGTAATTTTTCAGGCTGTAATTGCAAACGCCCGTTCAGCAATAATCTTAAACCATGCCGTAAACTTTTCAGGTTCGGCAGACATTTCAGCCAGTAAATCATCTCTGCGTACCCATCTCCAGTCCATTACTTCAGCCGGATCAGGCTGCGGGTTGGTGTCGGAAATACCTGTAAATACATGATCGAGTTCATGTTCGGTAAGTTCATGATCAAGATCAGCGCGGTAAATGAACTGGAACTGATGTGTGAGTTCGCAAACCATTCCCATTTCTTCGCGCAGGCGGCGCACGGCGGCCTCACCGGCAGTTTCACCATCGCGGGGATGGCTGCAGCAGGTGTTTGTCCAAAGCCCGCCCGAATGGTATTTCTCAAGTGCGCGGCGATGTATGAGCAATTCGCCCCGGCTGTTGAACACGAAAACCGAAATAGCCCGGTGCAGGAGTCCTTTACGGTGTGCATCAAGCTTTTCCATGAGCCCTGTCTGACGATCGTGTTCGTCAACCAGCACAACAAACTCGGTGGTGTTGATCATTTCTTAACGGGCGATACTTTTAAAATGGCCGCGAGTTGCTGCTTTTCGGCAGCACTTAGCTGTGTGCTTTGTTCGAGGTATTTGGCAATGCGGCAATAAAGATCGTAATCATCAGCCGATAATTGACTGAGGCCTTCAAGCAAAAACTTTTTATCGGCGGCAAGCTGTGTGTTGTAGCCCAGAAAAGAAGGTGCGCCGCACTGTACCGTAAATCGAAGGTAACGCAGCTCCATCAGCTGAGGCTGTTTTGTCACTGCGGCTTCGAGTTTGGCCTTGCCCGAATTGAAACGGGAAAGCTTGGTGTACGGGTTTGCCGAAAATTGCGCATGAATTGTTTCACCCGCACCCAGATAACCGTGCATTACTGCATTGCTTTCAACCGTATGCCCGCGCACCATACCAAGCAATGATTCGCAAAGCGTTTCTCCTTTGCTGGCATTTTCGAAACGGTTGCGCACCTGCAACAACGTGGGCGATGGCGCACCGGCCGCCACGGCTGTAAGCAGTAAAAGCAGCATTGCAGCTATACGCATCAGATCAGGTTAAGGCTGTGGCGCACGTACGACGTAACAAACAATGCATACTTGCGGCGGTTGGGAATACGCACACGCTCATCAAGAATATGTCTGGGCGCAAGCGATTTGATTTTGCGAAACAGTGAGAAATAGTAGATATAAGCCACATACACACCAAACCTTGCCTTACGCGAAAGTTTGAGAATGCCTTCGTAACCGTTTCTGAAATCAACCTCAATATCTTCTTCCACGCGGCGTTTGGTTTCCTCGTCCCAGCGTGTAATATCCACACCCGGAAAATACGTGCGCCCCATTCCCACATAATCATCACGCATATCGCGCAGGAAGTTGATTTTCTGAAATGCCGAACCCAGCCGCATTGCATACCAGCGCAGTTCTTCGTATTTCGCATTATCCCCTTCCACAAATACTTTCAGGCACATCAGGCCCACCACTTCAGCCGAGCCAAGAATATACTTTTCGTATTCGTCCTGACTATACTCGCGCTTACCCAGATCCATTTCCATACTGAACAGAAATGCATCAATGAGCTCACGGTCTATACCGTAGCGGTTTACTACTTCCTGAAAGCTTTGCAGGATGGGATTGAGGCTGATACGCTGTTCGATGGCGAGATAGGTATCACGCTTAAAATCGGCAAGCAGTTGTTTCTTGTCGAAATCGTGAAACGTATCTACAATTTCGTCGGCAAAGCGCACAAAGCCGTAGATGGAGTAAATCGGATCACGGAATTCTTTGGCAAGGAAGCGAATGCCCAGCGAGAACGAGGTACTGTAGGCGCGCGTTACCTGCCGGCTGGTGCGGATACAAACGTGGTCATACAAGCTTTTCATGGGCTTTTGCTTTTTGTTCGTGAGCTACAAGATCACTTACCACCAAGCCGGAAATGAGTGACGGCGGCACTCCCGGGCCGGGCACAGTAAGCTGTCCGGTATAGTAGAGGTTGGAAATTTTGTTGCTTTTTACAGATGGTTTCATAAATGCAGTTTGCCGCAGTGTATTGGCCAAACCGTAAGCATTGCCGCGGAACGAGTTGTAATCATTTACAAAATCGCGGTGGGCATAGCTGCGTTTATACACAATGTGCGAACGAATATCATGCCCGGCCTGACGTTCAAGACGGTCCATGATGAGATTGAAATATTTTTCACGCACCGCTTCAGTGTCGTTGTCGAGACCCGGCGCTACAGGTATGAGCAGGAACAGATTTTCACATCCTTCGGGCGCAACGGTCGTATCTGTTACCGAAGGTGCTGACACATAAAACAAAGGCTTTGAGGGCCAGCGTGGCTCATCGTAAATTTCAACTGCATGCGCATCAAACGATTCGTCGAAAAACAGGTTATGATGCAGCAAATTGTTTACACGCCGGTTTACGCCTACATAATAAAGTAAGCACGACGGTGCCATGCGGCGTTTGTTCCAGTAAGCTTCAGAATAACGTCGTTCCGCCTGACCGAGAAGTTTTTGTTCCACATGGTGGTAGTCGGCACCGGCCACCACCACATCGGCATTAATTATATCGCCGTTTTCAAGGCGCACGCCGGTAGTTTTGTTTCCGGCCGTAACAATACGATTAACAGGTGCATTGAATCTGAACTTCACACCGTTTTCTTCGGCAAGTTTCACCATGCCTTCCACAATGCGATGCATGCCGCCCGGCGGATACCAGGTACCCAGTGCAATATCGGCATAGTTCATCAGGCTGTACAGGGCCGGTGTACGGCGGGGTGTTTCGCCCAGAAACAGCACCGGAAATTCCATGAGGGCGGTAATTTTCGGATGCGTGAAATATTTCCGTACATGCTTGTGCATGTTGCGGAACATATCGAGCTTAAATAAGCTGGTTACAATTCTGAAATCGGCAAACTCACGCAGTGACACACTTGGTTTGTACACGAATTCATTAATACCTACTTCATACTTGTAACGTGCTTCTTCCAGAAAACTGCGAAGTGCGGCAGCACTGCCCGGTTCGATTTTTTCAAGCTCTTTTCCAAGTTCCGCAATACTTGCCGGAACATCAAGTACATCATCAACACCATAAATTACCCGATACGAAGGATCAAGGCGAACAAGCTCATAATAATCGGAAACTGATTTGCCGAACCGGTTGAAATAACTTTCAAACACATCAGGCATCCAGTACCAGCTTGGGCCCATATCAAACATAAAACCCGACTCACTGAACTTTCGTGCACGGCCACCGGGAGTTGCGTTTTTCTCCACAATTGTCACGTCGAATCCATGCCGCGCCAAACCGGTGGCGGCAGAAAGTCCGGCAAAACCCGAACCAATTACAACAGCTGTTTGCTTTTTCGACATAGGCAATTCAAAATCAGGAGACTGCAACTGTTTATACCTAGCACATTCTCCAACACTTTCCATTAAACAAGCCGAGGCTCTTATTGTTGTTTATGTGAATAAGCGGATCAATAATTTTTAATCCGCACAGCGCCACACACCCTATTAAAACCCAAACCGGGCCTGATTGTTCAAAAATGTTCTTTTTTTTATGCTTTGGTCGTTTTTCAGTCCGAACGACCTGCCTTTATAGCCCTGATCTTTTGTACCTTCGCGCTTTCTTTTTAACAAGCAGTATGGCATTCGAATCGCTTCAGGCAATTTCTCCGGTTGACGGACGCTACCGTCGGCACACAGCCGTTTTGGCTGATTATTTTTCCGAATCGGCGTTGATCCGCTACCGCATTCGAATTGAAACTGAATATCTGATAGCCTTGTGCCGTTTGCCTCTGCCTCAGTTAAGCGGCATCAGCGAAAGCCGTTTTGCTGACCTGCGTGCTGTAATGTACGAGAATTTTACGCAGGCAGATGCCGAGGCGGTTAAACAGATTGAACAAACCACCAACCACGATGTAAAAGCCGTGGAGTATTTTATGAAAGAAAAGCTCGATTTGCTTGGTCTTTCTGAATACAAGGAGTTTGTTCATTTCGGCCTTACCTCGCAGGATGTAAACAACACCGCCACACCGCTGCTTTTGCGCGAAGCGCACGAACAGGTGCTGCTGCCACTGATCAACGAAACGCTTGCCCTGCTCGAAAAGCAGGCCGCCGATTGGGAAAACGTACCCATGCTGGCACGCACACACGGGCAGCCCGCCTCGCCCACCCGCCTGGGCAAAGAAATACGCGTATTTACCGAACGCCTCCGCGCACAGCTTGAACTACTGGCACAGGTTCCGTTTGCAGCCAAGTTTGGCGGCGCCACCGGCAATTTCAATGCGCATCACGTGGCGTATCCGCAAACCAACTGGAAAAAGTTTGGCGATGATTTTGTGGCTTCACTCGGCCTGAAACGATCGCATCCCACTACGCAAATTGAACACTACGATCATCTGGCGGCTTATTTCGACGGACTCAAGCGTATTAACACCATACTGGTAGATCTGAGCCGCGATTTCTGGGCCTACATTTCCATGAACTACTTCCGCCAGCAGATCAAAGCCGGCGAGGTAGGCTCATCGGCCATGCCGCACAAGGTAAATCCCATCGACTTTGAAAATGCCGAGGGAAATTTTGGCATTGCCAACGCGCTGTTTGAACATCTCAGCGCCAAGCTCCCCATCTCGCGCCTGCAGCGTGATCTTACCGACTCTACCGTGCTGCGCAATGTAGGCGTGCCGGTGGCGCATACGGTAATTGCGCTGCGCTCACTGCAAAAAGGCCTGAGTAAAGTACTGCTTAACGAAGCCGCCCTCCACGCCGATCTTGAAGCCAACTGGGCCGTAGTGGCCGAAGCCATTCAAACCATCCTGCGCCGCGAAGGCTATCCGCAGCCTTACGAAGCCCTCAAAGGCCTTACACGCACCAACGAAGCCGTAACCGCCTCCACCATTGCCGCGTTTATTGATACGCTGAATGTGAATGATTTGGTGAAGGATGAATTAAAAGCGATTTCGCCGTTTAATTACACGGGGATTTAACCTCATGTTCATCTCCGGCTTCACCATCGTCCGCAATGCCATCCGCTTCGACTACCCGGCGGTGGAAGCCATACGCTCAATTCTCCCGCTTTGCGATGAAGTGATTGTGGCTGTGGGCAAATCAGACGATGAAACGCTGCAGCTGATACGTAATATAAACGATCCGAAAATCCGCATCATTGAAACGGTATGGGACGATTCGCTGCGTGAAGGCGGGCGTGTGCTTGCAGTAGAAACCGATAAAGCCTACGCAGCCATTTCGCCGCAGGCCGACTGGTGTATTTATATTCAGGCCGACGAAGTGTTTCACGAGGCCGATTATCAGGCTATACGTGAAACCATGCAGCGGTGGAAAGAAGACAAGTCGGTGCAAGGGCTGCTTTTCCGTTACCGGCATTTCTATGGCTCCTACAGCTACGTGGGCGATTCGCGGCGGTGGTACAGAAACGAAATACGCATTGTGCGTAAAACCGACAACATCTGCTCCTACCGCGATGCGCAGGGATTTCGCACACGCAGCAATGAAAAACTGCGTGTAAAACCGGTAAACGCTACCGTTAATCATTATGGCTGGGTAAAACCGCCCGAAGCACAACAGGCTAAGCAGCAATCGTTTCATAAAATGTGGCACGATGATGAATGGATGAAACGAAACATTCCGCAGGTAAACCAATTCGATTACTCGCAAATTGATTCGCTGGTTCATTTTACAGGCACACATCCGAAAGTAATGCAGCCACGCATTGACCGGATGAACTGGGAATTTACATTCGACCCCACAAAGCGGAAAATGAGTGTAAAAGTTCGGTTGCTGATGTGGATTGAAAAACTCACCGGCTGGCGGCCGGGTGAGTATAAAAACTATAAGCTCGGTTAGCTTACACGCCACTGCTTTATCCAAAAATTATTTTGAGATATCCGCTGTGTTAATAGTTTACACCGGAGCGATTTTACATTTACATATGCATTAATAATTCGTGCATCAAAACCTTTGAATCAGCTAAAAACAATCAGTTTATCAGCATCTTCGGTTGCGGATTCAGGATTTACGAATTCTTGTTTTTGAATTTACCTTGCTTCATGCTGACGTAATACAGCGGGAATAGTTTTGCGGACGTAAACAATTACACACATGACCACAAAACTACACCTCACTGCATTTGCAGTAATGCTTGCAGGCGCGGCCGTTGCACAGGTAAACCTCCAGCAGCATTCGGTAACACCGCCTCTTGTGACCCTCAACACATCTGCATTTCCCAACACGCAGGTGTATGGATTAATTGGCAGCCGTGATTCGCTGGCCGCTTCTCCCGGCTATCGTTTCGGTGGCTCGGCCGACGGTGCGGGCATTATCCGCAATGCCGACGGTTCATTTACCATGGTTGTGAACCACGAAGATAATTTCGCTGTATCACGCCTTCAGCTGAACAGCAATTTTGCCCCTGTGCGCGGCGAGTATCTGCTGAACTCAAATGCCGGCATGTGGCGTCTCTGCTCGGCCACACTGGCTACACCGCAGGAACACGGCTTCGGTCCTACATTCCTTACCTGCGGCGAATCGGGCGTGGAATCAATGACACACAGCGTAAACCTTTTCGCCAATCCGCTTACCGATTCACTCTCGGCAGCTAATTCAACCATTGCCCGCGGACTTGGCCGCTGGAGTGCTGAAAACGCAGTACCGCTTCCGGCTGCTACCTACAACAAAACCATCGTAATTATTGGCGACGACGACAGCGGCCCGAACGGTGGCCAGCTTGCCATGTATATGAGTAATGTAATAGGTGATCTGAACAACGGCAAAATTTACGTACTCCGCCGCACCGATCTCAACCAGCGCGAACGTTCTATCATACCCGGCCAAACCTACGCCGTTGAATTTGTAGAAGTGCCCAATGGCGCCTCGCTTACAGGTGCACAGCTTGATGCCTACAGCAGTCAGACACTCAGCTGCATTGAGTTTCAGCGCGTGGAAGATATCGACTACCGCAAAGGCGGACCCGCTGCTGCACGCGAAATTTATTTTAACGCAACCGGTGCAGCCAACGCCGACTCACTTGACCGTACGGTGTGGGGACGCGTATATCGTCTTGTGCTTGATCCCAACAATCCGCTTCAGGGCACACTCGAATGCATTATCAACGGCGACGATAAGAGCGCGTCAAATCCTTACCGCGAACTTTATCAGCCCGACAATATCTGCGTAACGCAGGATTATATATATGTGCAGGAAGACCCCAATGGTTACAGCTTTGCCGCTGCCCTTCCTTATGTACACGATGCACGTATTTATCAGTACGACATACAGACAGGTGCATGGACTACACTCATGGAACTTAACCACCACCGCTCTATGGTTGACAGTGCAGTTTACAACCGCAACAGTGCCGGCACTGCATTTTCGCGCAGCGGTATTGGCAGCTGGGAATATGGTGCAATGATTGATCTTACTCCGGCCGAAATCCCCAACGCATTCCTGATCTGTCTGCAGCCCCACACCTGGCGATATCCTGAATTCTCAGGCGTTGACGGTGGCACACTTCGTCCTACCGAAAAGCAGGGCAGCATGCTCATTACCGTAACCAACATTCCCCGTGTAAAAATTACCACACCCGTGGTAAGTGCCGACAGCATTTGCACAGGCAATACAGCTGTACTCAGCGCCACCGGAGGCAACTCATTCTGGGCTACCAACGGTACACGCTACCACTGGTACACACAACCCACCGGCGGCACACCTGTGTTTACCGGCGCTACATACAACACACCCGCACTCAGCACAAGCGTAACCTATTATGTTGAAGTTGAAGTTGACGGCGTGGTTGGCAGCAGCCGCACACCGGTTACAGCAACTGTAAATCAGGTTCCGGCAATGCCTGTAATTAATCAGAGCGGAACTGTGCTTGTATCAAGCTCAACAGCGGGTAACCAGTGGTACCGCAACGGCGTGGCTATGCCCGGCATTACCACACCTTCAATTGTAGTAACTCAGGACGGCTACTATTCAGTAGTAGTAACCATCAACGGATGTGAGTCGCCTGCTTCACAGGAAGTATTTATGAATGTTACTTCGGTAGAGGAAACCGTACTCAATAATAATGTGCGTGTATTCCCCAACCCGAACGATGGTTCATTTACCCTCAATTTCAACAGCAATGAACCTACAGAGAGTTTCCGCGTGGAAGTTGTAAACAGTGTGGGACAAACTGTATATACCGAGAAAGTAGCCCGTTTCAACGGCCGCTACAACCAGCAGCTCGATCTGAGCATGGAAGCTGACGGCGTATATATTGTAAATATTTATACTGATAATGGTGTATTCCAGCAGCAACTGGTTAAACAGCACTAAGCTCAGTATATACAGTCTATTTCATTCAAACACCTCTGCAAAAATTTGCAGAGGTGTTTGGTATTGATACCGGTAATTAATCTTTTTTGTCCGATGAAAATAAAATCAATCCGGATTCTTCTTGCCGCACTTCCTTTACTGTTTGCGCTGTTTGCATTTAATGAAAAAGCTCCTGCGCCCTCAAAAACAGAAACTGCACTTGTATTTTTTGCAGGAGATGCAGACCAGTTGCTCAAAGAAGCCAAACTTCTTCAGCAACTTGTCACAGCAGGAAATACATCATCCGAAAATCTGCAGCAGCAGCTTGCCCGCACACGAAAAGCCTACAAACGTACCGAGTTAATTACAGCCTATTTCTATCCGGCTACGGAACAGATGCTCAACGGACCTCCCATTCCGGAAGCCGATGAGGAAGAGGGAACACAGCTGGTGCGTACACCCGATGGCTTGCAACATATTGCGGAATTGATTTATGCCGATCGTTTAAATGAGGATGAAAAAGCAGATCTGGTTACCAGTTGCAAACGCTTTACAGCCACCTGTTTTCGTTTGCCGCAAATGGCGCAGCAGGCTAAGTTTGAAGAATGGCAGCTCATGGAAGCAATTCGGCTTGAAATAATCCGCATTTATACACTTGGACTTACCGGCTTTGATGCTCCCGGCTACGACGTGGCGCTGAACGATGCAAAAGCTGCGGCAGAAAGTGTGGAAAAGTATGCGCTGCTTTTTTTGAATGAGGTGAAGCCCAGGAATAAAAAGCTGGAGAAGGATTGCCGAGCTGCGCTAAAAGCATTTGTGGGGAGTATCAATTTAAACGCAAGTGAAGATACGTTTGACCGGCTTTCGTTCATCCGTACAAAAGCAAATCCGCTCACGCGGCAGCTTACGCGTGTGGCCGTACTGCTAAACCTGAAACCGGCTGTAAACACCACTGCACTTCGGTTTGAGGCGGGTACACCGTTTGATAACGATGCCATTGATCCGTGGTTTTATGCACGCTACAACAATGCAATTCACAAACGCAGCGAAGTAGCAGCACTTGGTCGTTTGCTTTTTTTCGAACCGTTGCTTTCGGGCGATGGCCAACGCTCGTGTGCATCGTGCCACAATGCCGACCGTTTTTTTACCGACGGGAATGCGCGCAGTACGGCTTTTACCGGAAACGGCACCGTGCTGCGCAATGCACCTACGTTGTGGAATGCCGCTTTGCAGCCGGCTTATTTTTACGATGCACGTGTGCCCTCGCTCGAAGATCAGGCGCGCCTTGTGGTGGCCAACAGCATTGAGCTGCATGGCGATATTCAGGCTGCATCATCGCTGCTGATGCAGAGCAGTGAATATATACAGCTCTTCCGCAATGCCTTTGCCGGCAGCGAAGACACTGTAATTTCGCCGCGCAGCATTTTCATTGCCATTTCAGCTTATCAGCGCACACTGCTTGCCTTCAATGCACCCTTCTATGCCTACATGCGCGGCGAAACCAATGCCATGAGCAACGATGCAAAAAACGGCTTCAATATTTTCACCGGCAAAGCAGCCTGCGCCACCTGCCATTTTCTGCCTTATTTCTCAGGTAATGTGCCGCCGCTTTATGCCAAAGGCGAAGTGGAAATAATCGGCGTACCTTCGTCAACAGACACACTGCATGCCACGCTCGACAGTGATGCAGGGCGTTACAGCGTAAACGGCATGGAACTTCACCGGCACGCATTTAAAACGCCGGGACTTTCGCAGGTGGCAAAAACCGCTCCCTACATGCACAACGGCGTGTATGCCTCACTCGAAGAAGTAATTGATTTTTACAACCGTGGCGGCGGCACCGGACTCGGCATAGCGCCTGTAAATCAAACATTGCCTGAAGACAAACTCGGTCTTACGCCAAAGGAGAAAGCAGAACTGATTGCATTCCTGCACACACTCACCGATACCACTGCAAAAGCAACTGCACCCGCACGTTTGCCTGCATTTGGAAACGAGCAGTATGACAACCGCAAACCGGGAGGTCTGTACTGAAATTTTATCCGCGCAAACGCTGCCAGGCGATAAAATCGGTTTGAGGCAGCTTACCTTCAAATCCGCAGCCGCGAAGCAGGGTTACAAGTTGCCCGCGGTGAAATGTGCCGTGATTGAACAAATGCTGAAGCACATCGGCCACGGGTGTTTCAAAAGCATCGCCGTTTAAGGCACTGTAGCGGATTTCTCCTTCGAAAAACGAATCAGGCTGCTGCCGGAGGAATGAAAGGAGTGCGCGGCTGCTGCTGTGGTAGTTTGACGGCGCCGGATATTCGCTTTCGGGAAAAGCAGTGAGCGAAGTGCCCTGCATGCGTTTCATCCACACCATTTCGCCGCCGCTCAAATGATTTGTCGTTTTACGGATTGTGCTGAAACTGCTTTTCTGCTCCTGGTCGAGCCATTCTACCGGCACTGATGCAATGGCAGTGGCCATCAGTTCGTTTGCCCACGCATTGTAACGGGCCATGCGCATGAGTTGGTGCTGCAGCGTATTCATTAGGTACAACAATTAATCCCAGCCGGTGGCCAGTACATCAATAATGTGCATCACCTTAATCTGCTTTTTTTGCTGGGTGATGTAGCCGTTGAGGTGGAGCAAACAGGAAAGATCGGTAGAGATGATGTACTCGGCTCCGGCTTCTTCGGCGGCGCGCACTTTTTCGTCGGCCATGCCCACCGAAATGTTTTCGTGCTTCACGGCAAACAAACCGCCAAAACCGCAGCATACATCGGCCCGTTCCATTTCCTTCACTTCCAGTCCGCGCACTTTCGAAAGCAGCACACGCGGCTCGCGGTGAATGCCATACTCACGCAGTCCGCTGCATGAATCGTGATACACAGCCGTGCCGTTGAGCACCGCACCGAGATCGGTTATCTTCAGCACATTCACCAGAAAATCGGTGAATTCATACATGTTTTTCTGCACCTGCCGGCACTGGTTGTGCAGCACCGAATTGTGAAAAATTTCGCTGTAATAATTACGCACAAAGCCCGGACACGAAGCAGAAGGCGAAACAATGTAGCGGTCGTTCTGAAATTCCTTGATGAATTTTTCGCCCACCTCCTTGCAGTGATCCCAGTAGCCCGCGTTAAATGAAGGCTGACCACAGCAGGTTTGTTCGTGATTGTAATTTACCGAGCAGCCCACCCGCTCCAGCACTTTAATCATATTCAGTGCGGTTTCAGGATACAGCTGATCGACAAAGCAGGGTATGAAGAGATCGACGATCATGAATTAACGAACGGTTTCTGATTTGGGTACCCGCAGCAGGAGCAGGAAACCGATAATAAAGGTAATAATGAGCGATAATACCGAATTGCGGATACCGCCGGTGGCATCTTCAATAAGCCCGAAGGTACTTGTGCCAATTGCCAGACCTATTTTCTCACTTACATCAAAGAAGCTGAAGTAAGAAGCATGGTCTTCGGTTTCGGGAAGCATTTTGGAATACGTGGAACGCGAAAGTGCCTGAATGCCTCCCATTACCAAGCCTACACAGGCGGCGGTGATATAGAATTCAACCGGCATATCGACTATAGCAAATACCATTGAACACACACCAACCCACATGGCGATAACAATTCCTAACGTTTTCAGGTTACCGATTTTTCTTGAAAGGCCTGACATCAGAAACGATCCTGCCACACCCAGAAACTGAATCAGCAGAATACTGATGATCAGACTGGTTTGCATGTGTTCTTTACTATCCCACGCAATGGCTTTTGTGGCAAAAGGCACGGCCATAATCATTACCGTTTGCACACCCATGTTGTACATAAAGTAAGATCCGAGAAAGCGACGAAGCTGTTTTCGTGTAAGCACATCACGGAATACTTTCATCAGTTCGGCGTAGCCTTTCGAGAAAACATTGCCTTCTACTTTGTGATTATATACATTGTTGGGCAACCGACGAAATGTAAACATCGCAAAGCTGATCCACCAGATACCAACAAGTAAAAAGCCATATTTTATTGGCATTATCTTGGTAAATGACCCAAGTACAAGAATAATAATCAACAGCAAAGAACTACCAATATATCCCATTGCAAAACCACGGGCACTCACCTTGTCGTGGTCTGCCGGTTCGGCAATTTCAGGGAGGTAGGCATTATAAAACACAAGACTTCCCCAATATCCAATACTTGCAAAGAGTAACGCAGCCATACTCCACCCGATGTGTGTGGCATCAAAAAAACACAGCAAGGAAGAAGACACAGCACCCAGCACACAGAAAAACTGAAGAAAACGTTTCTTGTTGCCTGAATAATCAGCAATGCCCGAAAGCACCGGCGAGAAAAAAGCGACAATGAGATACGACAGCGCAACTACATAAGACAAAAACGACGTATTGTGAAACTCAATTCCGGCCCAGGTAATCATGTCACTGATTACTGCTCCGGTTTCAGGATCGCGCTTTGTGGTAACGGTTTCGTAAAAAATCGGGAAAATGGCCGACGAAATTACCAGTGGATAAACCGAGTTGGCCCAGTCGTAAAACGTCCAGGCACGAATAATTTTAGGGTCACCTTTTTTCAGCATGCATGTCAAATGTAGTCAGGAGCCATCATCCGGCGGCAGGTTGTTGAAAAGTAGGCTTAGTTGTGAACAGCAACCCGGAAAAAGTCAAAAATTACTTCAAATCGTTAAATTTCCGGATAATCCGGTAAGCGTCATCCGGGGTTCCTGTAATCAGCTTTATCCGCTCCTGCTTATTTCCACGCCTCCAGGCCGTTAGTGTTTGCTTCACCGGGTTCCAGATGCTAATCCAGCCTCCGGCAGTATCGCGGTAATTCAGCACACCGAAATCGGGTTTCTCTGTTTCGGGGCAGTAGGTTCCGAACAACTGATCCCAAATCAATAGTACTTTCCCATAGTTTTTATCCAGATATATCAAATTTCTGCCATGATGCACCCTGTGCAATGAAGGAGTAATGAGCACCTTTTCCAGAATGCCCCATTTACCGGGTATTTCCGAATGAATCACCAACTGATACATACCCTGAATAAAAATCATCAGCAACAGCATTTCCACACTGAATCCAAGCAGCGGAAACACCATATAAAATGCAGCATTAAGTAACGGGATAAGAAAAGAAGTGCGCAAACCCACGGTGAGATTATATTCTTCGCTCTGATGATGCACCACATGCGCCACCCAGAATAAATTGATACGGTGACAAAGCCGGTGAAATACGTATTCGATAAAATCGAGCAATACAAATAACGCGAGCGCAGGAAAAAAATCAGACGAGTTAAATTCAAATAAACCGAAATTATCTTTCAGCAGTTGCATAAACGGAATTGATGCAAGGGTGAAAAGATAGTTGATAGTAAAGGCGATAATACCGATAGTGAGATTTCGGAGAAAACCCGCCCGTGTAAACAATTTTCTTTTCCTGTGCCGGTGAATCATCCATTCGGCAAAAAGGAAGAGTAAATAAATTGAAATGAGCACAAACTCAAATGCTGCCGCGCCGTGGCGGAAGTTGAAAATTTCCATAACTGAGGTTGATCAGGGTAAATGAATAATCATGCAAAGTCTCATGACTTTGCCCGGTTAACCGGCATTGCCGCACTCAGTTATGCAGAAGGATAAGAGGTAATGGAAAAGATAGTATTACGGATGCAAAATGCCACTCCTACAGAGGAGCGGCCCTTTTTCAACGTGGAGATAAGTTGAACTGTCATCGAAGCAAAACTAAAAAGTTTGGAATTGACATCAGTTCTTTTTTCATTTTTTAACAAAAAGAGAAAGCCTGTCAGAAATCGACAGGCTTTCTCTTTTGTTAATATATTTATATAGATTAGAAATTCATCGTAACACCAATCATCGCAGTACGTCCTTCGCCGGGAATAATGCCGGGGCCTGGATAGCCGCCTGCGCGGCGTGTGGCATAGCGCACATCGGCAATGTTGTTTACAGCAGCTTTGACCACCACATTTTTGGGCAAAGTTACCGTGCAGCCAAAATCAAAAAGCTGGTACGAGGGCAGCGGACCGGCAGTACCTGAGGCGTTTGCAGCGCTGTTCCGGGCATCGGTATATACATCGTCGATATAGTTCCAGTTGAACGACGCGCTCACTGCTTTGTAGCGATACATCAACCCTGCACGCACATTCCAGCGCGGCGCATATTCTACGCGTTTGCCTTCGTTGGCGCCACCGGTGTACCAGGCTTCGAGGTGGCTGCCTGCGGTGAAAATACTGAGCTCACCGAACGGGTTTTTACGACTGTAGTTCTTTCCGTCGTGCGGGCTGCGATAGGGAATTTTGTAGGGTTTAAATTCCACATACCATTCTACGCCGCTGTTGGTGCTGTTGCCGGTGTTGGTACGAAACAGATACGGATTACCGTTTTCGTCAGTCATCGATACATCGCCTATGCGGCCGTCAACCAGCAGGAAGAACGCATTTACATCGTAGTAAAAGTATTTGAAAATCTCACCACGGATACCGATGTCCATATTCTGGCCTTTTACCGGGCCCAGACTCTGGTCGATACGCACCGCAGGCTGGTTGGTCCATACATCGTTAAACGTGGCAGGACGGAATGACTGCGACCAGTTGGCATACGCCACAAGAAGCGATGAGCGTTCTGACAAACCCTTAAAAAAATTATACTCCGCACCCACTCCGAAAAGAGGCACGCCGTTGGTGCGTTCTTCGCGCTGCAAGGCGGGTGTGCCTTCGGCCGAGGTGCGGATGTATTCGTAACGCACGCCGGGCACTACTTTCAGCCTTTGAGTAAGTTGCAGAAGTACTTCGGCAAAGGCGGCCATGTTTTCGGCGTTCAGGTCGAGATCGCGGGTAAGTGTGGCGGTGTAGCTGTAATCGGCATCGCTTCCATCGGTGCCTTTGCCCTGCTCACGGCGGGTGTTGCCGCGGTAGTAGCGCAGACCGGTGCTTACAAACGATTCCTTTTCGAGCAGTGTAAACGGCATGAGGTAACGCACTTCTGCACCGTAGTTGGTGTAATAATCGCGGTCAACCGTGCGAGCCGTGCCGGGATCAACTGTATTTGCGGCACCAGTGTAACCTACGCTGCTGCGTTCGCCAAACAGACCAAAGAGTTTTGCACTGAGTTGCGTGCGGTTATCGAAACGGTAATTGGCTGTTACGGCAGGCATGTTCCAGCGAATCGTAAACCAGTTGCGCTCGCGGAACGATGCGCGGTGATCTGCAGCAAACAGCGAATCAGTTAGGCCACCGGGCTGCTGCAGCTGATAGTGCATGCCGGTAAACTGCATGCCAATGGTAAGACGTTTGTTTATCAGCCAGTTTACATTTACATAACCGGTGTTGGTGAAATAGGCACTGTTTTCGCGCCATCCGTCGGAACGGCGGTAATTGTAAAAACCATAGTAATTCAGTTTTCCTTTTGTGCCACCCAGCGAGGTAAACGCATTGCCCATGCCGTAAGAGCCGCCGCTCAGGCTTACTTTTCCTGTAAGTGATTTATCGCGTGAGCCTTCCTGCAACACATAATTCACCATGCCGCCAAGCTGCGGCCCAAACTGCAACGACGCCGCGCCACGAATAATTTCCACACGGCCTAAGGCTTCTGCCGGCGGCACATAATACGCTTCAGGATACCCAAAAGCATCCGAACTCATGTCGTAGCCGTTCTGGCGGTTATTAAATTCCCACGAGCGGTTCGGGCTGAGGCCACGGGCGGCTATGGATGTGCCGGTACCGTTTCCGTCGTTTTCCCAAATCATTAAACCGGGCACTCGCGCAAAAATCTGGCGTGTATTGTTTTGTGCCAGATTGGCATCTGAATTTTGCGGATATATTACATCGTTTTTCTTCCCGGCTGCAATAGTAGTGCCGCTTACAGGATGCATTTTTCCCGCCTGCGGATACTCGGCAACAATGGTAATCACCGGCGGGCCAATGGATGGGGGCTCCATATCCACCTGTAAATTGATCTCCCTGAATTCATGCCCCGGTTCCAGTTTAATTTCTTTCAATTCTTCTCTGTAACCCACATACGTGAACGTAAACAGATACGTTCCTAGTGTTAGTTTAACTTCAAATTGTCCCTTCTCATCACTTAGCACGCCTTTCGTCTCGGAGGTTTTGACATTTTCATACTTTATGTTCACAAAAGACAGTGGTTCACGGGTTTTTGCATCCAGCACGATACCTTTAACAACGCCCGCGTACTGAGCATTCAGCAGCGAGAAGGTCAACAAGGCAAGCGTAAGCAGTATATATTTTTTCATTGTGAGTTTGGTTGAGGCTGCAAAACTATCCTTACCCGCTTTCAGCGGCAATACCCTATCAAGGGTATTCCGATACCCTGTTTTAGGTATTTTGGGATGTACACATCCTTGCGTATGACGTATCTTGCAGAAAATTCCATACTCCCGTGAAAGAACTATTGCGAAACCGTCAGTTTCTGATTGCGCTGGGCATTACGCTGTTAATGGGTGTGTATTATGCCGTGCAGATGTATCAGGCACAAGGCAATATGTATCTGCCTACCCCGAAACAGAAGCAAATTGAAGATTCGGTGAATTCCACCAATGTGTAATTCAGGCGTAGAATGCTTCGTTGAAGTTGATGAGATAGACTTTCTCTGTGGTACGCGTGAGGGCTGTATAAAGCCAGCGTAAAAAATCCTGATTCACCATTTCATCAGTCAGGTAACCTTGTTCAATAAACACGGCTTTCCACTGCCCGCCCTGCGCTTTGTGACAGGTTACTGCGTAGCCGAATTTCACCTGCAACGCATTAAGCCACGGATCGGCTTTCATGCCGAGGTAGCGGTCGCGTTTGGTGGGTAAATGGAGGTAATCTTCGGCCACACTTTCGTAGAGTTGCGCCTGCTGCGGACTGGTAAGCGCGGGTGCTTCGGTGTGCAGCGTATCGAGCATGATGCGCGCTTCGAGTTCGGGTTCTTCGGGGTAATCAGTGAGTTGCAGCACCACATCGGCAAAGCGGAAGCCGTGCATTTCGCGGTACTTGCGGATGCGTTGTATCACGGCGGCATCGCCGTTGGCAATAAAGCCCGCTTTCGATTCGTCGGGCAGCCACATGTAATTATTCTTTACGACCATTAAATGATCGCCGGCCGAAATTTCGTCTTCCTGCCAGCGGATGCGCGCGCGGATCTGCTGATTGTAAAGGTTTGCGCGTTTGTTTGAACGGCAAATTACAATGGTATCTTCTGCGCCGTATGTCCGGTAGGCATCTTCGAGCGCATCCAGCAAATCGCCGCCCTGAATGCGGATTACATCTTTGTAGCCTTGCAGTTCAAACTTCGGCTGCACGCTTTTCTCGCCCTGCGCAATGTCGATACGCAGCTTGGTGGCATTGTACAGCACACCTGATTCCTGCCCCTGTCTCACCACTTCGCGCAGCTCGAAAGCGCCTACAGGTAAGGCATACGCGCGTTTCAAAAACTCAGGATCAAGCGCCGGGCTGTGCAGCAGGCCCACCGGCGGAAGCTGTGCCGTATCGCCCACCAGCAGCAGGCGGCAGTTATCGCCACCATACACATACTGCATCAGATCATCAAGCAGGCTCTGTTTGGTGAAGCCTTTTTCCGCGCCGCCTTCGCCAATCATCGAGGCTTCGTCCACAATAAAAAGTGTGTTGCGGTGCGGATTGCTTTGCAAGGCAAAAAAGCCTTCATCGGCCGAAACCGAAGGACGGTAAATCTTTTTGTGAATGGTCCACGCCGTTTGCCCTGAGTAGCCCGAAAGTACTTTGGCTGCACGCCCGGTAGGTGCCAGCAAAATGCACCGGCGGCGAATTGACGGCAGGGCATTCACAAGCGCACTCACTAAGCTGGTTTTGCCCGTACCGGCATAACCGCGCAGCAGAAACACCCGCTGCGGATCGGGGTCGGTTACAAATTCGGCCAGCCGCTGCACCACGCGCCGCTGCGGGTCGGTGGGCTCAAACGGGAACTGGGCGAGGATTTGTTCGGCGAAATTCATTTCAGGGGTGAAGTTCTGAAATTATTTGGTGAGAATTGATTGCAACGTTTTTTGTTTTTGCAGCCGCCATCCATCACTTACATTTGTATCAATCAATAAATTATTCCTGTTTAACCTGTTTTATGAACACACACCCCTTCACCATACTCGACAATTTACTTTCGCCGCAGCAGCTTTCCGCGCTCGATTCGCTCATTGGCGCTGCAAACTTCGCACTTCCTGCCGAGCGTGACGCCGTGCGCAACCACCTTCAGATTGCACCCGACGACCGACAGGTGCTGCCGCAGATTCAGCAGCTTATCAATCAGGCGCTCACACAGCATCCCATGTTTCAGGCGTTGTTTGTGCCGCTGCGCATGTCGCCGTTTGCGGTTTCGCGTTTCGATCAGGGCCACAGCTACGGCTGGCATATCGACCATCCGATCATGGGCAATCCGCCGCTGCGCACGGATCTGGCCATTACCATTTTCCTGAGCGAGCCTACCGCCTGCAACGGCGGCGAGCTTGAAATTGAAACCGGCAGCGGCATTCAGCAAATAAAAGCCGCGCGGGGCAGTGCTGTCATCTATTCGTGCAACAATGTACACCGTGTGGCCGAAGTAACTTCCGGCCGCCGCATAGTGGCCATCAGCTGGCTGCAATGCGCCGTGCGCGATCCGCAGCAACGCGATATCCTTTTCAACCTTCAGCGCGTGTATCAGTCGCTCGGCGAAAAAGGCCAGCATGCGCCCGAAGCCAATCTGCTGCTCCAGACCTGGAGCAACCTCATGCGCATGTGGAGCGAAAGCTGAGCGGATGCGGTGGCTTCGACAAGCTCAGCCACCGCGACAAGCAATTGTACCCGGTGGCTTCGATTCCCGCAGGCTTGCGGGAACTCAGCCACTGAAATTGTTAACTTTGCCGCCACATGGCCGCCCGAACTCCCGTTCCAAGCATCAGTTTCCGCGATTCTGCCTTCGATCCCGAACGCAGCGAGAGCTTTTGCCTCGTGCTCGAAATTAGTGCCGAAGCCATTTCGCTGGCCGTGCTCGACAATCTCACCAACGATTTTCTTGCGTTTGAGCACTACCCGCTGCGCAAAGTGGCCGATGAGCATACGCTGGCGGCTACGGTAGAACTGCTGGCCGCCAATCACGACTGGCTGACCAACCGTTTCAAGCGCACTGATTGCATACTGGTCACCGAACGCTTTACGCTGGTGCCGGCGGCCTTGTTCGACAGTGCTTCGGCGGCGCAGTATTTACGTTTCAACCAGCCGCTGAGCGAGGCCGACGAAGTGCTTACCGATTTACTTCGCCAGCCCGATGCGCGCAACATATACGCAGTGGCCGAAAGCCTCACGGCCGTGTTGCGCAGGCAGTTTGCCGGCATTCGTTTCCGCAATCACCTCTCGCCGCTCATCGAGCGCACACTCTCGGTAAACAAAAATGCCGAAGGCCGCCGCGTGCTTGTTCACATCCAGCAGCAGCGGTTTGATTTGCTGATCAGCGATGGTGGCCTGCTGCTGCTGGCCAACACCTATCGCTACCAGAGTGCCGAAGATGTGGCCTATTACCTGCTCTTTGCCTGCGAACAGCTGCGCCTCAATCCCGAACAGGTGCCCATGGATATAGTGGGCGAAATTGATCCCGATTCGGGCATTTATAAACTGCTCACCAAATATGTGCGCCATGTAAAATTTGGCGGCCGCCCGGTGGATGCCCGCTTTGCAGCCGGTTTCGGGCAACTGCTTGCACACTGGCATTTTAACCTTTTTGCCCTGCACTACTACGCATGATCCGAATTATAAGCGGCACACACAAAGGCCGCCGCATTTCAGCGCCGTCAAATCTGCCCGTGCGCCCCACCACCGACTTTGCAAAAGAAGGCCTGTTCAACGTGCTCGGCAACCGCATCGACTTTGAAGATGAAACCGTGCTTGATCTGTTTGCCGGCACAGGCAACATCAGCTACGAGCTTGCCTCGCGCGGATGCAAAAACATTACCTGTGTGGACACCGACGCACGCTGCATAAAATTTATTCAGGACACCGCCGCAAAATTTGAGTTCCGCAGCATACGCACCCTGCGCAGCGATGTATTTTCGTTCATCCGCAAAGGCGGTAAACCCTACAGCCTCATCTTCGCCGATCCGCCGTTTGACATGACTGAAACGGCTTCATTACCCAAACTTATTTTCGACAATAATTTACTCGCCCCCGGCGGCTTACTTATTATCGAACATCCCGATACCACACGGTTTACCGACACGTCGCATTTGAAAGAAGTGCGTAAGTACGGGAAGGTGCATTTCAGTTTTTTCGGGGATGAAACGGAAGGAGATAACTAATCAAAAGTACTTTGATAAACTTCTGTTTTCTTTAGTAAATTTGAATATGAAAAAAGCAGCTGTAATTTCCGCGTTAAATGAATTCCCGAAAGAGTTTAATCTTGATGATTTGGTTGAGCAATTAATTGTGATCGAAAAGATTGAAGCCGGATTAGCCGATGTGAAGCAAAACAAAACCACAAGCCATGCCGAAGTAAAAAAACTGGTAAAAAAATGGCGAAAATAAACTGGTCTAAGCTGGCTATCAAAGATCTCCAATCCATTTATAATTATATTTCCCTTGATTCTGCCCTATATGCAGACAGGCATACAGAACATTTAATTAACGCTGTTGATCTGTTAGAAACACATCCTCTTTCAGGGCGTATTGTTCCGGAAAAAGGAAATCCGGCAATACGTGAAATCATTTACGGCAATTACAGAATTTTCTACAAAATCCAGCGAAAAAATATCATCATTCTTCGTATTCATCACGCAGCAAGAAAAATATCGTAAGCACTTCAAACGTGCTCATTAAACGAACCGGTTTTCACCTTACCTAGTAGCAAAATAGTATAACAAGCCCGCCGTTTTTTGGAACTCGAAACCGGAGCCATGCTTTCGGTATGTATGATTGCTCCGCATGGAACCGGCATGGCTGGCCTGCACGGTTATTCAGGTCCGGAAGAAACAAAATTGCGGTTCGGACATAATTTCACCCGGTTGAGCAAGATTCCCGAATCAGCCGAATAATTTACCTTTACTCTGTTCTCATTTATCCGTCACATGAAAAAAATAGCCATTTTCCCGGGCTCATTTGATCCCTTTACCCGCGGACATGAATCGCTGGTGCGCCGTGTGCTGCCTTTGTTTGATGAGCTGATTGTGGCCATTGGCATAAACAGCAACAAAAGCTATTTCTTTCCGCTCGAAAAACGGCAGCGGTGGATTGAGCAAACCTTTGCCGACGAACCCAAAGTGAAAGTGGAAACCTTTTCGGGGCTTACCATTGATTACTGCCGCAAAAAAGGTTCGCAGTTTATTGTGCGCGGGCTGCGCACTACGGCTGACCTTGAGTTTGAAAAAGCCATTGCGCAAATGAACAAAGCCATGGCCGATGAAATTGAAACCCTTTTCATTTTGCCCACTCCCGAACTTTCGGCCATCAACTCCACCATTATCCGCGATATTGTGCGCAACGGCGGCGATGCCTCCAAGTTTGTGCCCGCAGCCATTAACCTGAGCGAATAACGGCACGGGAATTGGATTACACCGCAATATCAGTTGCCCGAAAATCGTTTATGAGCGTACAGATGAATTTGCACATGTTTCGTTTTCTGCTTGCCCTGCTGCTGCTTTCGCCCGCACTGAAAGCGGGCAAGCCTTGCACCGTGGAAGGCTACGCCAAAGGCTTTGAAGGGCAAATGATCAGTTTGCACACTTACGAAGAATACATTACCCTGGCCGAACGCAAACTGGGTGAAACACTTATTCAGGGCGATGGTCATTTTGAAATTACCTACGAAGCCGAAGGTGTGGAACGCGTGTTTGTGCGTTATGCCAAACTCCGAGGCTTTTTCTTTACCGAGCCCGGCCGCCTTGTACGTATTATGTGCCCGCCCCGCGATTCGGCCCGTATGGTGAATATGGATGTGGAGTACGAAACCGAACTCACCTGCTTCACCGAAGATTCAACGGATATGAATTTTCTGGCGATCGACTTCAACGCCCGTTTTCAGAAATTCTGGAATAAAAACTTCAGCTATTTCGTCGATAAAAATTCATACCACAAACTCGACTCCTTTCACCTTGCCATGCGCAAGCATTATGCGTTTGTAAAGAATCCGTATTTCCTGCCGTGGATGGATTTTTCGTTTGCTTCGATGGAAGATGCCACCTTTCATCCTGAAAAAAAACTAGCCAAAAACTACCTGCTGGGCAAGCCGATATTTTATAACAATAACGAGTACATGAACTTCTTCAACAATTTCTTTGAGCAGTACATGTACATGGGCAGCATTCGCAAAGAAGGCGCCGGTATTGGTGCGGCCATTAACCAGTGGGTAAGTTATGATTCGCTGATGAATGCCATGAAACCACTGCGCTGGATGGGCAGCGATACCCTGCGCGAACTGGTGATGCTGAAAGGCCTTTTTGAGTGTTACCACAACCCGGCATTTATTCCGCGAAACATGCTGAGTATTGCCCAGCAAACCACCTCGCGAAGCCGTATTCCGCAGCACCGCGAAATTGCCCGCCGCATTGTGGCTTTCTATACCAAACTCAAAGCCGGCAGCATGGCCGCGCATTTCGAAGCCATCGACAAAACCGGCAAAATGATTGATCCGGTTACTGAATTTGCCGGAAAGCCGGTTTATCTTTTCTTCTTCAGCGAATGGAACACCAACGCGCAAAATGAAATGCGCCTGATGAGTGAACTGCATAAACGTTACGGCAAAAAAATGACGTTTGTGGCCGTGTCGGTTGGCAATGATACGCTGGCGTGGAAAAAATTCCTGCGCGAAAACCCGAAATACAACTGGGTAATGCTGCACTACAATTTCGATGAGCGCACAAAAGAAGCATACAGCATTTACGCCACGCCTGTAGGCTTTCTGATTGACGAAGAAGGCCGCCTGCTTGCCGCCCCGGCCGATTTACCCAGCGGCGGTGTACTTGAGCCGCAAATTTACAAGCTGCTCAATCCGCGTGCCGCACCGCTGCGTGTGGGCGAACGATAATTCCTGAGAAGATACAGACTAGAACTCGTCGAAGTTCACCACCACATTGTCAGACACCGGATGTGCCTGACAGGTGAGGATGTAACCCTTAGCCACTTCGTCATCGGTAAGCGCAAAGTTCTGATCCATGCGCACAGTGCCTTCGGTTACTTTGGCGCGGCAGGTGCAGCACACACCGCCTTTGCAGGCAAACGGCACATCCATGCCCGCATCGTAAGCCACATCGAGAATGGTGGCGCCGTTTTGGGCAATATCAAACTGCATTTCTTCGCCATCGAGAATTACAGTGACTTTGCTGGTGCCGGCAGCTGATGCGGTGGCGGCTTTGCTTTCGGCAGCCTGCACGGCTTCAGCTACTGCCTGAAAATATTCAATATGAATTAGCTTGGTATCCACACGAAGTTGTGTAAGCACCTGCTTCACATTTTCCATCATGGGGCCGGGGCCGCAAATGAAGTATTCATTGTTACCGTTCAGGCCCACATGGTTTTCGATCAGCGCTTTTACTTTTACCTCGGTAAGCATGCCGGTGTAAAGTTCGGCTGTACCAGCTGCAGGATTTTCGAGCACGTGAAACACGCTGAAACGGCTGCCATGCTGTGCGGCCAGCGCATCAAGCTGTGCTTTAAAAATTACCGACTGCTCATCGCGGTTGCCATAGAAAAGTGTAATCCGGCTTTTGGGCTCGCTGTGCAGCACGGTTTTGAGAATGGAAAGCATAGGTGTAATGCCGCTGCCGCCTGCAAAAAGCACATAATGCTTCTCGTTTCCGGCATCCATTGCCGACCAGAAATTGCCCATCGGTGTCATTACGTCCAACTTATCACCCGCTTTCAACGAATCGTTGAGCCAGGTTGACGCACGGCCGCCCTCCACTTTTTTTACCGCAATACGCACTTCCGGATCAGCCACCGGACTGCTGCAAAGCGAGTATGAACGACGAAGTTCTTCGCCGCCCACCTGCAGTTTCAACGTCAGGTATTGCCCCTGAATGTAGGTAAACTCCTGCTTTGCCGCTTCCGGAATGTCGAAAACGATTGATACACAGTCGGCGGTTTCGCGGGTGATCTCTTTTACGCTGAGCGAATGAAAACGAGCCATATTTTTTTGGTCAAAATTGGAAAACGGAGCGCAAAAATAGGATTATCTGCCCGTTCTGCCAATTAAGGTTTTTCCCGCACCGACTTTATCCACATCCTCAGCCCCCGAAAACAGCATCAGCCCGCAAACGCACAGATTGCACTGAGCCAGAACAGCATTGCAAATTGAGTGGTATTTATCAGCCACTATGTTTAAGACGGGCAGGTACCATTTATAAATTTCTTCCACAAATCTTCAATTCCCTTTTGTACACGAACAATATGCACGCAGGGCGTGTTCAGGCTGATGAAAATCAGTTTCAAATTTAATTCTGCATGAAATACACACCGGGTGCACAGGTTGAGTGCGGGCACTTCCGCCGTTACGAAAAAGGCATGATAATCGTCAGCACAGGCCCAAAACCTTTCTGTATATTTGTGCATCACAAACTTTTGTAAGCCGCATGGAAAACACCATTCAACTCGAAGAATTATTTGACGCGAAACTCGAACGTGGCGAATTCATCGAGCCGAAAGACTGGATGCCGGAGAAATACCGCAAAACCCTTATCCGCCAGATCTCGCAACATGCCCATTCTGAAGTAATTGGTATGCAGCCCGAGGGCAACTGGATTACCCGCGCCCCGAGTCTGCGCCGCAAAGCCGTACTGCTTGCTAAAGTGCAGGACGAGGGCGGTCATGGTCTTTACCTTTACAGCGCCTGCGAAACGTTAGGCATCAGCCGCGACGAAGTAATACAGCAACTGCAGTCAGGCAAAGCGAAATATTCAAGCATTTTCAATTACCCCACACTTACCTGGGCCGATATCGGCGCCATTGGCTGGTTAGTTGACGGCGCAGCCATTATGAATCAGGTAATGCTGCAACGTACATCCTACGGTCCATACTCGCGCGCTATGGTGCGTATATGCAAGGAAGAAAGTTTCCACCAGCGTCAGGGCTACGAAATTATCTGCGCGCTGGCAAAAGGCTCGCCCGAACAAAAGGCAATGGCGCAGGATGCCATAAACCGCTGGTGGTGGCCCACGCTGATGATGTTTGGCCCGAAAGACGCCGAATCGTCAAACAGCGCCGAATCCATCAAATGGAAAATCAAGCGCGAAACAAACGACGAACTCCGTCAGAAATTTGTAGATCGCACGGTGCCGCAAGCCGAACACATTGGCCTCACCGTTCCTGACAAGGACCTGAAATGGAATGCCGAGCGGAACAGTTATGATTTCGGTGAAATTGACTGGGAAGAGTTCTGGAATGTGGTAAAAGGCAATGGTCCCTGCAACAAAATGCGTATCGAAAACCATATCCGTGCCCACGAAGAAGGCAAATGGGTGCGTGAAGCTGCCGCAGCTTACGCCGCCAAAAAAGCCAAAGCCGCACAGGTGCAGGTAGCCTGAGTTATTCTCCCTTTTGTCCAAACCGATTCTACCATAAAATGAGTTCAGTAACCGATAGTCAATGGCCTGTTTGGGAAGTATTCGTACAAACCAAATCAGGTATGCCGCACAAACACTGCGGCAGTGTACACGCACCCGATAAGGAAATTGCCCTTCAGAATGCGCGCGACGTTTACACCCGCCGCAGCGAAGGCACAAACATCTGGGTTGTTCCGGCCAACGCCATCACGGCATCCAGCCCGGAAGATATTGGCCCGTTCTTCGACCCTTCGAACGACAAGCCGTATCGTCACCCCACGTTTTACGAAATTCCCGAAGGCGTTAAATACATGTAATTCCCGCCATGAGCGAAACCAATAAACAACAGGCGTTGTTCGAAATTCTGCTTCGCCTTGGCGATAACAGCCTTGTAATCGGGCACCGGCTTTCCGAATGGTGCAGCAAAGGCCCCATTCTGGAAGAAGATCTGGCACTGGCCAATATTGCACTCGATTGCATTGGTCAGGCACGCCTGCTGCTTACGTATGCCGGCGAAACAGAAGGCAAAGGCCGGAGCGAAGATGATCTCGCTTATGGCCGCCTCTCGGCCGATTACCGCAATGCCCTGCTTGCAGAACAGCCTAACGGCGATTTCGGAGTGACCATTGCCCGCCAGCTTTACTACACGGTATTTGCCGATCTGTGCTACAGCGCCCTTCGCCAAAGTACCGATGCACAGCTTGCTGGCATTGCCGCTAAAGCACACAAGGAAATTCAATACCACCTGCGCCACTGCACGGAATGGACACTTCGCCTCGGCGATGGTACCGAAGAAAGCCACCGCCGCATGCAAAAAGGCATCGACGAGCTTTGGATGTACACCGGCGATTTATTTGCCTCCACCGAAGCCGATGCCCAACTCGTTGCCGCAGGCATTATTCCCGACATTGCCTCACTTCACGGGCCGTGGAAAAAGCAGCTCGAAAGCATACTCAGCCAGGCCACACTTACACTTCCGCCAGACAGCTGGATGCAAAAAGGCAGCCGTGAGGGCGTGCATACCGAAGCCCTGAGCTACCTGCTGGGCGAAATGCAAACACTTACCCGCGCCTATCCCGGTGTGAACTGGTAACAGCCCCCGCCGGCGAAGCGATTGAATGAATAACTGAAAACGAATGCAGCCGGAACAATCCACTCTTGCAGAAACTGCCGCCGTGTGGAATCTCCTGCGCCGCGTACCCGATCCTGAAATACCCGTGCTGAACGTGGTGGAAATGGGTATTGTACGCAGCGTGGAAGTGAAAGACAACAACGTGTTTGTGGGCATTACACCCACCTACAGCGGCTGTCCGGCCATGGATGTAATTGGCGACGAAATAAAACGCAGCCTTACACAGAACGGCTTTGACCAGGTAAGCGTGAAATACATGCTGAGCCCGGCCTGGACTACCGACTGGCTTACCGACGAGGCCCGCGAAAAATTACGTCAATACGGCATTGCACCGCCCGAACACAGCACAGCCGAAAAAGCCGCATTACACGGCGCCGGCAAAACAGTGCATTGTCCGCGCTGTAAATCGGCACACACCCACATGATCAGCAATTTCGGCTCCACAGCCTGCAAAGCCCTCTGGCAATGCGACGATTGTAAGGAGCCGTTTGACTATTTCAAGTGCATCTGAAAAAAGAGACCGGTAATTGCCGGTCTTTTTTTTTGGGGTGAGGCGGCAATTATTTAGAACATTTGTTCTAAATAATAAAAAAACACTAACTTTGTTTCATAGAACAACCACTTCATGCCTGTACTTGGATTTTTTGGTGCCTTCTTTTTTCTGGTGCCGCTCACCGCCGCCTTTTTAGCCAAACGCCTTGGACGCTCTTTTGCCGTTTGGTTTGGGATAGGTTGTGTATTGCCGTTTATCGCCGTATTTATTCTGCTTATGCTGCCTGAGAAAAAAGGACAGCCTGCTGAAAGTCATGCATAAAAAATCCCGTCTGCGCTAACAGACGGGATTTTTTATGTGAAGAAACACCGTTACTTGCCTTTTTTGCTGGGGGCGGGGGCAGGAACAGCAGGATCTGCGTCTGATCTTTCTTTCAGCAGTTTATGAATCTCTTTCAGATACGCGTTTTCGCTGCGCAGAATTTCGAGCTCTTTCTTAGCCGCATCGAGTTCGCGCTGAAGCTCCATGGCAGTCATTACCTGAGCTTTACCATAAGCAGCTTTGTCTTCATGCACCACAAGTGCCGAAGAAGAATAATATTGAAAGAAATCGTAATTGAGGGTACGCGAAATTTCGCGGAGAAGCTCGGTATCAATTGACTTACGCTTGAAAATACCATAGATATTTTGCGGTGAAGTGCTGATACGACGGGCAAACTCGCTTTTCGTCATCCCCAATTCCTCAAGATGCTGGCGAATAATTTTTCCGATGTGTAATGCCATTTTTGTGGGTCTGTTTGTTTTTGTGGTTTGTAATTAATTGATTCAGCTATTATTTTCAGAACAAAAACGCTAGAGCAATAAATCTGCCGGTTCCTTCCCCAAGAAAACGGAGTTATATTATTTGCGTTTGAGCGAACTGCCAGCGGCAGCTTTAGTGGTTTTAGGTTGTTTCTTTGTGTTCGCTTTGGTGGTTTTAGTGTTTTTTTGTGATACCTGCTTCTGGGACGACTTTTTAGTATCTGACGTTTTTGCCGGTTGTTCAGGCAATTCGAAAGGCAGACCTTCGGTTCGACCACGAAGCAGCCTTACTAACTCTTTGAGATATCGGTTTTCCTGCGCAAACAATTCGGTGTCTCGTTTTACCTGAGCCAGTTCCTTGTTCAGTTCCGAAGCATTCTTGTACGACATTGAATCGTCGTTCAGATAGGCCCCGCCGGAAGTAGTGTAATGCTGAAAAAAATCGTAATTCAATACACGCGAAATTTCCCAGAGTAAATCGGTATCTATTGATTCGCGTTTGAAAATGCTGTACACATTTTGCGGTGTAGAGTTGATCCGGCGGGCAAATTCGCTCTTGTTCATGCCCGCCTGCTCGATGCGTTTGCGGATTAATTTTCCGATGTGTAGTGCCATGCCCAAATCTCAACATTTGCTTGAGAATGAGCGTTCTGCAGATTATCAATAGTTGTTTCCTGTAGCTAAATAATAATTTCACGGATTGATTTTGATTTCCAATATTGAAAATGAAAGTTACATATTTTTATCGGTGTGTGAGCCCCCCCAGCAGACAAGTATTTCTGTATAAATTACCCGTTCTGCTTAGGTTTCACATTATTGAGTCAAAGAAATTAAAAAACTTCTTTGGTATCCCCCGAAATTCATCAGCGAAAACAAGTATTTTCAAAAAGCGACATTCGCCCAACCTAATAAAATCAGATTATCCGGCCTGTGCTTTCGTTTATTTTGAATTGCATGATATTCATACAACTTTCAATGAATACAAGGAAGAAATAGCTAAAGGCTTACCTCTGTTATTCGTTGTTTGTTTAGACAGACCAAACTCATTTTCATTTACAGCCCTTTCAGAAAAAATGAAACCCGTACTGCAGTTCCGCTAGGGTTTGAACCTTCATTTTTTTCTGTTGTTTTTGGAAAAACTTACTGTTATTATCAGTCCGGTTATGAAAAAAGCCCCGGCTTTTGATGCCGGGGCTTTTCAGAAGAAATAATTGCCGTGGTTATATATTATCCAAGAAAGGGATAACGATAATCAACAGGAGGCACAAAGGTTTCTTTAATGGTACGGGGTGATACCCAGCGCAGCAGGTTTATCATTGCTCCTGCCTTGTCGTTTGTTCCCGAACCGCGGGCGCCGCCAAAAGGCTGTTGCCCCACTACTGCTCCCGTAGGCTTATCATTGATGTAGAAATTACCCGCCGCATGTTCGAGCGTTTTGGTGGCCAGTTCAATGGCATAACGATCCTGCGCAATAATTGAACCGGTGAGCGCATAAATTGATGTTTTATCCACCAGTTTAAGCGTTTCTTCGAATTTGTGCTCATCATACACATAAATGGTAAGCACCGGTCCGAAAAGCTCCTCGCACATGGTTACGTACATCGGATCATCCACACGGAGTACGGTGGGCGCAATGTACCAGCCTTTTGATTTATCGTAAGTGCCGCCAGCCACAATTTCCACGTTCGGATCGTTCTTGGCTGCATCAATAAACGATGCCAGCTTATCGAACGATTTCTCGTCGATTACGGCATTGATGAAATTTGAGAAATCTTCGGTGGGGCCCATCTTGAACGAAGCAAGATCGCGCTGCAAACCGGCTTTCACTTCGTCCCAGATATTTGACGGAATGTAGGCGCGGGAAGCTGCAGAACATTTTTGCCCCTGATATTCAAAAGCACCGCGTGAAAGTGCGGTGATTACTGCAGGCGCTTCGGCCGAACGATGCACCATTACAAAATCCTTACCGCCGGTTTCGCCCACAATGCGCGGGTACGATTTATAGCGGTGTATGTTTTGACCAATGGTTTTCCAGATGTCCTGAAACACACCCGTAGAACCGGTGAAGTGAATGCCGGCAAAATCGGGGTGTGCAAAAATAACATCCGCCGCATCCGGGCCTGAAGGATACACCAGATTGATTACACCGGCCGGCACGCCCGCGCGGATGAAAATTTCCATAAGCACATTGGCGGCATACACCTGTGTGTTGCTGGGCTTCCACACCACTACATTACCCATCAGGGCACATGAGCTGGGCAGGTTGCCGGCAATGGCGGTGAAGTTAAACGGTGTAAGCGCATAAATAAATCCTTCGAGCGGACGCCATTCCATGCGGTTCCACATGCCGGGCGCCGAGTGGGGCTGCTGGCGGTAAATCTCGGTCATAAACTGCACGTTGAAGCGCAGGAAGTCGATGATTTCGCAGGCAGAGTCGATTTCGGCCTGGAAAGCGTTTTTCGACTGGCCGAGCATGGTGGCGGCATTGAGTTTGGCGCGGTACGGGCCGGCAATCAGATCGGCAGCTTTCAGGAAAATGCTGGCGCGGTGTTCCCAGCTCAGGTTCACCCATTTTTCGCGTGCGGCAAGTGCCGCATCAATTGCCTGCTGCACATGCGTTTTATCGCTCTTGTGAAAATGCCCGAGTGTATGCTTGTGATCGTGCGGCGGGGCAAGACGGCTGAGATTGCCGCTGCGCACTTCATGTCCGCCAATGTACATGGGAATATCCAGTTCCTGACTGCGCAGGGTAGCCAGCATTTGCTGCAATTCGGCACGTTCGGCGCTGCCGGGGGCATAACTTTTCACCGGTTCGTTTACCGGCTGAGGTACATTAAAAAATCCTGTTGCCATGTGTGGTGTGTGAATGTGTGTGAAGCAATCGGTTAAGGCAGATCTTTCAGCTTACCGATGAGCATATTGAAAAAGTTGCGCAGCGGCGGCTCCACCATGGGGCGCAGAAACGGATTAATATCGGCCTGAAACAAAAGCTTGCCGGTACTTCCGCTGCCCGTGGCTGCCGCAGCAATGTGAATATCGAGTGTAAAGGAGAATGGGATTTTACCTCCGTCGGAAACCAGATTAATGAGGCTGTGCGGTGTGCTCGAAGCAATGCGCATACCCACCGTGGCCATACCGCCCAAAGTAAACGAACAGGTTTCGTTGGTTGATTTCCAGTTGGTAACCTGCGACGGCATCAGCTTTTCGAGGTTATTGAGATTGGTGAGGAAGGCAAATACTTCTTCCTGCGACTTTGCTGTGGTAACGGTTTCGGTTTCGATGCGCGTCATAAAGCGGTATATGTATTATACTCCCCACCCCGAGGGATTTTTCCTCCAGGCTTCGAGTGTTTCGAGATCTTGTTCGGTAATATAATTATCGTGTAATGCCTGTCGGATGAGCGAAGGGTAATTGCTCAGCGTAATGAGTTCGACACCTGCTGCAGCAAAATTCTTTTCGGCATCCGGAAACCCGTAGGTGAAAATAGCCGCCATGCCTTTTACTTCGCAGCCTGCATCGCGAAGGGCTTCTACAGCTTTAAGGCTGCTGCCGCCAGTAGAAATCAGGTCTTCAATAACCACCACCGATTGTCCGGAGGCAATTTCGCCCTCAATCATGTTGCCCAGTCCGTGCTTTTTGGGCTCAGGACGCACATATACAAAAGGCAGCCCCATTTCTTCGGCCACCAGTGCACCCTGTGCAATGGCTCCGGTGGCAACACCGGCAATTACATCGGGACGGGGAAAATGCGCGTGGATAAGCTGAACAAACTGCTGACGTATAAAAGTACGTACTTTGGGGTACGAGAGCGTTTTACGGTTATCGCAGTAAATAGGCGATTTCCAGCCAGAGGCCCAGGTAAAGGGTTGTGCAGGCTGAAGCTTAATTGCTTTAATTTGTAGGAGAAATTCCGCAACTTTAGAAGCGGTCTCGGTGTTCGTGACCATGCTGCAAATGTATAAAGTTTTCATCAACAACCGTCCGCTCATACTTGCTCAGGCGCCCTTTGTTGGCAGCTACAAACAAGGCATGCTTTACATACGCTATGATGCGCCGGCGCTTTTACGTGAAATCATCCTTCAGGCCCACGCATCGGGCGAAAATTTTCCGGAGGTACTGCTTGTTCACGGAAATGTGAATACGCTGCTTGCCGATTTTGAAAACTCCTGTACAGTTATTGAAGCAGCAGGTGGCAGGGTGTTGAATAAAAAAGGCCACACGCTGATGATTTTTCGCAGCGGCAGGTGGGATCTGCCCAAAGGTAAAATAGACCCCGGCGAAACACCTGAACAGGCAGCCCTGCGCGAAGTGGAAGAAGAATGCGGTATTTCGGGACTGCAGATTGAAAAACAGCTTCAAACTACCTGGCATACCTACATGCATGGCAACGAACCCATTATAAAAAAAACATACTGGTATCTGATGCATTGCACGGATACACGCAAACTCGTGCCGCAACTGGAGGAAGGAATTACGCAGGCCGAGTGGCTTGATGATGTAGGCCTTTATCAGGCCATGAAAAACACCTACCGTTCGGTGACCGAAATTATTGGTCAGCCCTGATGCCATTGAAACCCGCATGCCCTGCCCTGCGTTACAGTGACACTGCCTTAACCAACCCGCGCTATGATTACACGCCCTGACCTGCATCAGGCTCTTTCGGCACTGCGAAGCCGGATTTTTTTCACCGCCTATCCTGAACATCCCGGCGCTTATGCCGAAACCGAAAAAAGTCTGGGGCTTGCCGCTTTCGAACAACATCTGAATAAACCGTTTGCAGATTTGCTTCAACCCGGCACACTGCAATGGGCGGGCGAAGAACGTTCGCCCTGGACCATGCAGCCACTAGGTATTACCTACCCGGTTTTTGATGCCGGGGCACTGTTGTTGCGCGCCCGAACGGCCCGGCACAGCCTGAGCGACCTTACGCCCGAAAAGCGGGCATCCATACTTATTGATGCACTCGAACTTATGCGAGCCCGTTTTTTCGAACTGGCTTTTGCCACGCAGCACACTTCGGGCCAATCGTTTATGATGGCTTTTCAGGCTTCGGGCCCGCACACTGCCGACCGCGCGCTGGAGGCACTGGCATCGGCTTACGAGGCTATTACTTACTTCCCGGCCAGTGTGTGGTGGGAAAAACCGTTGGGTAAAACCAGTGTAAAACTCGAAAAAACCTACAAAGCCGTGGGGCGAGGCATTGCGCTGAGCATAGGCTGCTCCACTTTTCCGACGTGGAATTCGCTGCCGGGCATTTTTGCCAACCTCATGTGCGGCAACCCCGTTATCTGGAAACCACATCCGGGTGCTGTTTTGCCTGCGGCTATTGCGGCAAGCTGCATTCAGGACGCTTTTGCCGCCGCAGGTTCCGATGCGATGGCCTTGCAGCTTGCTCCCGATACCGCTGCCGAGCCGTTGGCTTTTTTACTGGCACAACATCCCCTTGTGCAGATAATCGACTACACCGGCGGCAGCAGTTTTGGACAAACGCTCGAAAGTTTGCCCGGCAAAACCGTGTTTACCGAAAAAGCCGGTGTAAACAGCGTGCTCATCGAATCAGTGAAAAACCTCGATGAGGTGCTTCAAAACCTTGCATTTTCAGTGTGCCTGTACTCCGGACAGATGTGTACGGCGCCGCAAAACTTCTTTGTTCCTGCTCAGGGTGTGTGGGATGGCGAAAAACACATTCCGGCCAGCGAGGTAGCCACACGCCTTGCCGACGCCATAAAAGCACTTACCGAAAATCCGAAAACCGGTGCCGGCACCCTTGCCACGTTGCAAAACGAACGCACACTCCAACGTGTAGCCAATTCATCCAATCTCGGCGCCGAGGTGCTGCTTCCCTCCGCCTCCGTTGCCCAGCCCGATTTTCCGCAGGCACTCAGCATTTCGCCGGTGCTGTTGAAAACAACAGCTTCGGAAGAAGCGATATATGCTTCCGAACTGTTCGGGCCCATCAGCATTGTGGTGGTAACTACCGATCGCGACGAAGCCCTGCAACTGATTACCCAGCTAGCCCGCAAGCAGGGTGCCATTACCTGTGCGCTTTATACTACCGATGCCGCCTTCGAGAAAAAAGCCCTTCTGCATCTCGAATCGGCTTTTGTACAGGTTTCGGTAAACCTCACCGGCCACATCTGGGTAAACCAGCACGCCGCTTTTTCCGACTTACACGTTACCGGCGGCAACCCTGCCGGAAACGCCACCTTCAGCAATCCTGATTTTGTAAACCGGCGCTTTGTGTGGCTTAGTCACCGCAAAGCCGTGTAAACACCAAAAGAAAGGCGACCGCAAGGGTCGCCTTTCTTTTCATCATATAATCAAAGTTGTTTACTGAGCCTGTGAGCTGTAGTTTTTCTCGCCGGTGAGTACACCGTTTTCATCCCACATTTTCCAGATACCGGTTTTTGCACCGTTGGCATAATGCATTTCGGTACGAAGTTTTCCGTTTGAATCCCAAACCAGCCAGCGGCCATTTTTTGCGCCCATCAGATAACTGGCTTCACCTGTTTTGAGTCCACCCTCGTTCCAGCTTTCCCAAATACCATGGCGAAGTCCGTTTACATAATTTCCGGCCTCCATGCGTGAACCTGAGTGATGGAAATACACGGCTGTGCCTTCCATTTTACCAAGCACCACTTCAGCGGTAAATTTCTTTTGTCCGTTTTCATAAAACTCGGTCACCGTACCGGTGTACAACTTACCGTCGGCCGAGGTGTAAAGTCCGTTTACCAGATTAATCTGCTGCGCGTTAAGCGCCAGGGAAGCTACAAAGGCAAAAACAAGAAATAAGGTTTTCATAGCGGTGCTCCTTTCGTTGGATAATTGTTCACTATCAAAAGTAGATCAACCGGCTACATTCGCATCATCATTTCATAACATTGAATTTACAAACAGATAAGACCATGATTATCAGTGCAATAAAATTGAAAAATCCTCCGAAAAAATAACTTTCCGGAGGATTTGTAAACTTTTCGTTAAGAATCAGCGGCCTTGAAGCTGTATGGTAAGAGCCTCCTGCTGGAAAGAAGATGTTTCGTTAGCGTTTACGTTCACGGACACATTTTTTACTTCGTAGAACTGGCTGTGAAACTCAAGCACAACTTCACCTTCGGGTAAATCAGCCAGCGTAAACCGGCCTTCCAGATCGGTAAAGATAACCTGCGACGAACCTTTGATGTGAATTTCCACACCGGCAAGTGTTTCACCGGTGGCGGCATCTGAAACTGTACCACTGAGAAATACGGGCTGCGTGCCGGGCACAGTAGCCGAAACCAGAACGGCCTGAAGAGTAAAGAAGAATATAAACAGGTATTTTTTCATTGGCTGAATGCTGATGCAAAACTATCTTAACCCGGTGAAAAAGCAGGTTTATGAATAATGATGCTTATATGATGTTTATGTTAACACACTTCTGAATGCGATGGCCGGAAAAGGCGTACCTTCGGAGGCGAAAAGATTATCTGAACCGATGGCGGGATCTATTACGGAAACAAAAGGAAAAACAGGCGCCGTTCCTGTTACTGTTTCGCTTGAAGCGTATGAACTGATGTGTACTGCCGTGGCTATGGCTGAAATTTATGAAGCCAACCGCGAAGTCACTTCCAAATATGTGCATGCTACCTCACGCGGCCACGAAGCCATACAGCTGGCGCTGGGGCTGCAGCTGTTGCCGCAGGATTTTCTCTCCGCGTATTACCGCGACGACAGCATTCTGCTCGGCATTGGCATTACACCATACGAACTCATGCTGCAGCTCATGGCCAAGCGCGACGATCCGTTTTCGGGCGGGCGTACGTATTACAGCCACCCGAGTTTGCGCCGCGATAACATGCCCAAAATACCTATGCAAAGCTCGGCCACGGGCATGCAGGCCATTCCGAGCACCGGTGTGGCTATGGGTTTAAAATACCTCGAACAGCAAAAACTGGCGGCCGACTTTGGCGATAAACTTCCCATAATGGCCTGTTCGCTGGGCGATGCCTGCATTACCGAAGGCGAAGTGGCCGAAGCCTTTCAGATGGCTGTGCTTAAAAAGCTGCCCATTCTTTATCTCGTGCAGGACAATGAATGGGACATTTCGGCCACCGCGAAAGAAATCCGTGCGCAGGATGCCAGCGAATATGCCAAAGGCTTCAAAGGCCTTGAAACGCGCACCATTGACGGTACCGACTTTTTCCGCAGCTATGAAACCCTGCGTGAAGTAATTGGTCTGATACGCAAGGAACGCCGTCCGTTTCTGGTACATGCCAAAGTGCCGCTGCTCAACCACCACACTTCGGGTGTGCGTAAAGAGTGGTATCGCGACGATCTGGAAGAAGCCGCCAAGCGCGATCCGTTTCCGCGTTTGCGCAACCAGTTGCTGGTAAACGGCATCGACAGCAAAGAACTTGAAGCCATTGAAGCCCGCGCCAAAGAACGCGTGGCTGCCGATTATGCCAAAGCCCTTCAGGCCGAAGATCCGCGCCCGGAAGACCTGTTTACACATGATTTTGCGCCCACGCCTGTAACGGAAGAGCGCGGTGTGCGCGAGCCCGCAGGTAAAGAGAAAACTGTAATGGTGGACTCGGCCCTGTTTGCCGTGCAGGAAATTATGGCCAAACATCCCGAAGCCCTGCTCTACGGCCAGGATGTGGGCGGCCGGCTTGGCGGCGTGTTCCGCGAAGCCGCTACACTGGCTCAGAAATTTGGCGACAACCGTGTATTTAACACGCCCATTCAGGAAGCCTTTATCATTGGCAGCACGGTGGGCATGTCGGCTGCAGGCTGCAAACCCATTGTGGAAGTACAGTTTGCCGATTACATCTGGCCGGGCCTGAATCAGCTTTTCACCGAGGTGAGCCGCTCGTGTTACCTTTCCGACGGCAAATGGCCGGTAAGTTGTGTAATCCGTGTGCCTATTGGCGCCTACGGAAGCGGTGGCCCCTACCACTCTTCAAGCGTTGAATCCGTGCTGGCCAATATCCGCGGCATCAAAATCGCGTATCCTTCTACCGGTGCCGATTTGAAAGGCCTGATGAAAGCAGCTTACTACGATCCGAATCCCGTTGTGATGCTGGAACACAAAGGTCTTTACTGGTCGAAAATAAAAGGCACCGAAGATGCAAAAACCATTGAGCCGGATGAAGAGTACATCATCCCCTTTGGCAAAGCCCGCATGGTGCAGGAAGCGCCGGTGCAGAAAGACGCTACAACCGTTACGGTAATTACCTACGGTATGGGCGTGTACTGGACCAAAAACGCGGCAAAAGCCTTTGGGAACCGGGTAGAAATTGTGGATCTGCGTACAATTGTACCGCTCGATGAAGAAACTGTATTTGCATCGGTACGCAAGCACAGCCGCTGTCTGGTAGTTACCGAGGAGCCCGCCAACAATGGTTTTGGACAGGCGCTTACCGGCCGTATTCAGCGTGCATGCTTTGAGGCACTTGACGCCCCGGTTGAACTGATTGGTGCGGAGAATCTTCCGGCTATTCCGCTCAACTCCACACTCGAAGCAACCATGCTGCCCAATGCCGATAAGGTGGCGGCTGCACTGGAGCGTTTGCTGAATTATTGACTATGATAAGGCCCGGAACAGGTGCTAAAATTGGTCTGATAATCGGGCTTATTGCCGCACCCATTATTCTCTACAACCGCTACCGCGTACCGCCCGACATTGCATTCGGCAATCTCACACTGCATACAGCGGCGGGTAAGCCCGCATCACTCAACGAATATGCAGGCAAAGTGGTAGTGCTCAACTTCTGGGCATCGTGGTGCGCCGACTGTTTACGGGAAATGCCTTCGATGGCAGATGCGCAGCAACAGCTGGCCGGCGAAAATGTAGCCTTTGTGTGCATTACCGACGAAACCGACGAACGCCTGCAACGCTTTCTAAGCTCACACAATTACCCGTTTGTGTTTTTACGCAGCGCACAAACACATAAAAGCAACGGCATTCACGCACTGCCCTGCACCTACATAATTGACCGTACCGGCAAAGTAGCCTACAGTGTAATGGGTTCCACCGCCTGGAACGAGCCGGACCAGATAAACCGCATTCGCGCACTGGCCCGCTAACACAGCCCTATGGCCGCTTAACACAACTTAACGATCTTCCGGCGCGGTTTTTGCGTAAATTCGTCTGTTACATCCTCTTTAATACATATGACAAAAAAATTCAGATTCATTCTTGTGTCCCTGCCCGTTGTACTGGGACTTTCTGCATTTGCCATTATTGGTTCGAGTTGTGCGGCTGCTTTAAATGCCCCCAACGCCAGTCCGAAAGAACAGGCCATACTTTCACGCACCATCGAATTGCTCGGTATTGAACATTACAGTCCGGTAGATATCAACAACGATTTCTCCCATAAGGTATTCGACATGTTCCTTGAACGCTCTGACTACAACAAAAAAATCCTGTTGCAGTCGGATGTGGATGAACTGAAAAAACATTACGACAAAATCGACGACCAGTCGAAAGCCGGCTCGCTCGATTTCTTCGACAAAACAGTGGAAATACTCAACAAGCGCATTGCTGAAGACCGGACTTACTACACCGAAATTCTTTCCAAGCCTTTTGATTTTACGGTGAAAGAATCGGTGGAGCTTGATCCTGAAAAACTAGCCTACGCAAAAAATAAAACCGAAATGCGCGAAGCCTGGCGTAAATTCCTGAAATATCAGGTATTGGTGCGTTTTGTGGATCTGAAGGAAGAGCAGGATAAAAAACTAGAAACCAAGAAGGAAGATTTTGTGGTAAAGTCGGATGCCGAACTTGAATCCGAAGCGCGAGAGAAAGTGAAAAAAACGGAAGACGAAATTTTTGATCGTCTGGCAAAGGTTGATCGTGCTGACCGCATGGCTTCATTTGTAAATGTACTTACCGGTGTGTATGATCCGCATACCGAATTTTATCCGCCCAACGATAAAGAAGATTTCGACATCCGCATGTCGGGACAGCTGGAAGGCATTGGAGCCACGCTGCAAGAGAAAGACGGCTATATTAAAGTAATCAGCATTATGCCCGGAAGTCCTTCTTCAAAACAGGGGCAACTCAAAGCCGGCGATCTTATTCTGAAAGTGGCACAGGGCGACAAAGACCCTGTGGACATTGTAGGTATGCAGGTGGGTGATGCGGTGAAACTGATTCGTGGTAAAAAAGGCACGGAAGTGCGCTTGACGGTAAAAAAGCCTGACGGGCAAACCACAGTTATTTCGATTATCCGTGACATTGTGGTGCTTGAAGAAACCTTTGCACAAAGTGCAGTGATTGAGCAAAACGGTAAAGTAGGTTACATCAAACTGCCTTCGTTTTATGCTGATTTCACTAAGGGTAAAACAGCCGCCCGCTATGCTGCTGATGATGTGAAGCGTGAAATTGAAAAACTCAAAGCCGAAAACATAGATGGCCTTATCCTTGATCTTCGGGATAATGGCGGCGGTTCGCTGCAGGAAGTGGTGAAAATGGTGGGCCTGTTTATTAAGGAAGGTCCGGTGGTACAAGTAAGCTCACGCAGAAACGGCGCCCGTCCGTACGTTGATCCCGACCGTGGAAACATCGTGTATGAGGGCCCGCTGGTGGTAATGATAAATGAGAACAGTGCATCTGCTTCTGAAATTCTTGCCGCAGCCATTCAGGATTACAAACGCGGCGTAATAGTAGGCAGCAACTCGTTCGGGAAAGGTACTGTACAAAACTTCTACGATCTGGACCAGGTGAACAGTGATGGTAAACGTTTCGACGATCCGCTGGGCGCGGTGAAAGTGACCATCCAGAAGTTTTACCGCATTGATGGAAGTTCGACACAACTTAAAGGTGTATCACCGGATATTTCATTGCCTGGAATTTACAGCCTTATTGAAACCGGCGAGAAAGATCTCGACAATCCGCTTGCCTGGGATCAGATCCGCAAGGAAGATTATACGCTCTGGAGCAATGCACCGAAGTTCAGTGCGCTGAATGACATGAGCCGCAAGCGTGTGGCTGAAAACAAAGGCTTCCAGATTATAAGCAGCAAAGCCGAGCAACTGAAACGCGAAAAAGACATGACGCTTGAATCGCTGTTGCTCACTGACTATATGGCTCAGCGCAAGAAACTGGAAGAAGAAAACAAAGCACTCAAGGCTCTTGAAGAACCAATTGCCGGGATGAAACCGATCGGACTGAAAACAGACATGGAAATGATTGCAGGCGATACTTCCCGCACCGCCCGCAAAACCGACTGGCTTGAAAAACTTGGCAAAGACGTGTATTTGAGCGAAGCCGCACACATTGTACATGACATGAAAGGCAATTAACATTTGCTTCCCTGGTAAGAGCCGCAGCGCATGCTGCGGCTCTTTTTTTATAACAAAATGCGTTTGGTCATTTGCCGGTTGAGGCATTGTTTTGTAACTTGATAACGCAATCGTTCAACCAATCACATCTATGACCGTGTTACATCGTCCGCCAATGCTCATGCTGCATGGAGCTATCGGAGCGGCCCGGCAGCTAACTCCGTTAAAGCATATATTAGAAACGCATTGCGGACAGATACGCACGCTTGATTTCCCGGGTCACGGCGGCCGGAGCATGCCGGTGTTGCCATTCAGCATAAAGCAGTTTGCGGAAAGCGCCATTGACTATATGAATGAAGAAGGCCTGGAGCGTGTTGATATTTTCGGCTACAGCATGGGCGGATACGTGGCGCTTTATTTGGCTCGGCATTATCCCTCACGCGTGGGGCGTATTTGCACACTGGCTACAAAGTTTGCATGGAGCCCCGATGTATCCGCACGCGAAGTAAGGCTGCTGCATCCCGAAACAATTGAGCAGAAAGTCCCCCACTTTGCCCGCACCCTTGAAGAACGGCATGCACCGCAACACTGGAAAGATGTGCTGCACGCCACCGCCGCACTCATGCACAACCTGGGCGAAACACCCGAACTGAGCGACGAAGACTTTGCACAAATTGCACACCCGGTGCTGCTCAGTGTGGGCGACCGGGATACGATGGTAAGCATTGAAGAAACCGCCGGCATTTACCGTAAACTGCCAAACGCACAGCTGGCCGTGCTGCCCAACACCACCCACCCCGTAGAGCAGGCCGATTTGCAGCGCATTGAAGAACTTCTGCGCCGGTTTATGTATTAAACACAAACATGTGTTTAACACTTCTAAGCCTCAGGGGCTGTCAGGTGGTGTACACTATGTCGTTAAGTTCCATGTAAATATCTGCGGGGAAATCGCCGGTTTCGGCGCGTTGGGCAAAAAGCTCAAGTGAATGGCGCAGATCGGGGATTTTACTATTGGCCGCCAGCCTGCGAGCCCAGTCTAAATTGGTCAGTTGAGCGGGGTCAGCATCAAAAGCATGCATTAAGAATTTCCACGCCTGATCAGGAGTATGCAGAAATGAAGCGGCCACTGCAGCCAGCGCAAAACGGTTTTTCATGGCCGGCGATATCGTGAGGCTAAACACGGTATCGGCCAGCAGACAGATTTCGGCCGGAGCCTTGTCCTGCATTTCTTCATTTTCGGCAGCAGCAAGTACCTCGTTCAGCAAAAGCGTATCGGAAGGATCCTTTACAAGTGCTTCAGAGGCAAAGCGAAATGCTGCAATAACATCAGACGCTCGAACACGATTAAATTGTGTGGAGTTGGAGGTCATGGAGTGTAGGGTTGACGCCGTTAAACTACAACACACCACCTAAGTCCGCAAGCAAAAAACCAAATCTTGTGATAACTTTTACAGAAATAATTCAAACTTGCCCCGTTATTCTGTAACTCAATACACTGGCAATTGACCGGGCACGGCTTTTAGCCTCTTCTGCCTTGATACCCGCGAATTTACTGTCAACTTCAGCAAAAAACAGCTCCAGCCAACGTCCAAAATCAGCTTCTGAAAGCGTATATTTTTCATGCAAATGCATATGCGCCTCCATCAGGTTTCCTGAAAATCCACCGGTATTAAACAACAAACCAGACCAAAAGCTTACAATCCGAGGCAGATGGGCCTGCATATCGGTACCGGCAAAAAAACGGGCAAGTTGTTCATCAGCCAGTACCTTCTCATAAAACGACAGCAACAGCTGTTCAATATCGTGATCGGAAACAAGATCGGGTTTAAATTCGGCCATAGCGCAAAGTTCCGCTTTTCAGTCTGAAACACCTGCTTATTTTTTCGGCTTCAGAAATTGCTGATAATTAGCCGTGGTCACGTTATCAATCTTGAGTTTGGCAAGCCATTGCTCCTCTTTTTTCAGATTATTGAAAAGATAATTATCTGATGGTGCTTCACCATAATACGATATATCAAAACTGCTGTAGAAGCCCAGTCCTTTTATTTTACTCAGTTTATTCAGCTCAGTAAGTGTGTTTCTGAATTCATTATCAAGCAGTGTAAACACCACACGCAGGTTCTGGTTTCCCATCATACCTTCATACGCCTCTTTTTCCTTCAGGCTGGCATAATGCACATACCAGGCAATAAAAAGTCTGAATTCGTAGTGCGCCTGCGCAGTGCCCGAAGCCATACTCATAAACTTTGCCGCGCGTGTGGTATCGCCGTCTTTGAGTGCTTGTTTTGCGCCCTGCAGACAAGCGTGTACACCATTAAAATAGGCCGAATATTCGTCGAGCAAACCATAAATGCCCGATATATTTGCACTTACATGCGAAGAGGAATCGACATAGGTTTTGTAGCGGAAAATTTTCTCGCGTGCATCTGCAGGGACAACCGGAGTAAATAAACTTGTTTTGTAAGCCCTTGTGCGCGGCACATCAATATAAATTCCCGGAATGATGAGGTAGCCGCCTTTGTTGTGCATGTGCACCGATTCATGTATCACGGTTTCAAAATCGGAGAACAACTTTGCTTCGGCCGTATCGATTACCGGTTTTACAAGCGAATCATTTATTACATGGTAATAGCAGTCGGGGCCGCAATAGCTTTGGGAAAGTATGTTGTCGTAGCCTTTTGTGTATCGGCTGGCAGTCTGAATGTAAAACCGCTTTGCAAGATCACCGGCATTGGCGGGCTGCACATACGTGGCCGAAGAAGGTTTGGGCTTTACGGCAGGCTTTTTCAGTTCGGGCACAGCTGTAAAACCGTTGGCCGTTAATGTTTCGCGGGTGAGCGGGTTTACCAGCCAGTGCTGGGTAAGGCTGGCATCGTTGGCGGCGGCGGCCATTTTCGGACGGCGTCCCAACCACACATCACGGCGTTTTTCGTAGAGCCCTTTCGGCGAAACAAAAAATGTTTTGCGCAGCATGGGGTTGGGCCCGTGCCGTTTCATGGTTGTTTTCAGTTCGAGCTTGCGTCCGTTGAGTTCGTACATACCCGTATCGCGTGTGGCTTTTTTCTTTGTGTAGGAGAGGTATTCATACACCTTATCGCTTCGCAAACGAAGCACACGCAACGAGCTGTTGCCGTTTTTAATGGTGTACACAGCGGTGTATTCAACGCCAGACAGCGCGGCGGGAAAAGCCAGAAGCAGAAGGAAAACCACGTAACGCATACTTACTGAGGAATTGGTGAGTGTATGCGTGTTTCATAAACTTCTTGATGGTGGTTTATGAGTTAACGTGCAAGATCAGTGCCATGTTGTACCGGAGGCAAAAAATCAGTCGGCACACTCGTCCACTTTGCCGCCTTTTTGTGCTTTACCGGCTTTTCCGGCACGATGCGGAAGGGGGAAAAGCGGGAGTTTGAGCACGAAATACGCATCGGCGCTAAAGTTATACTTGCGCGGGAAAAGTAAACCGAGAATATCATTGGTTCCCAGCGAAAGCGGCCCCAGCCTTACGCCGCCGCCCACCGCCGCCACACCCAGCCGCGAAAACGACACGGGGGCCCACACACCAAACCACTCGTTTTCGTAGCGCGGGGTTATGCTTACGCGGGTAAGCTCGTGTACACGCGCCATACGTGAGCCGCGCAGGTAAACCGCCGAATACACATTGCCGCCCACAAACAAGCCCTGACGGAACTGATAATCGCCGTGCAGGTTAAGTGCCAGCGGCAAACGCATCCACATGGCATTGCCTGCATCGGCACCACCGTTGCGCAGCTCGAATGTGCCGTACACCGGTGCCGGGGCTGTTTGGTTAATGGGTTCGCCGTTGGTGTTCCAGTAGCCGGCGCTCACCGCATATTCATCGCTCAGTTCGCCGCGACGAAAACGAATAATTCCGGCATCGAGCAGCGCCAGACCAATGCGGTATTTATACATTGCCCGCTCGCCACGCAGTCCGGGCCACACGCGGCGCTGGTCGGGCTTTTTCTGCATCACTTCGGGGCGGAATTCGTAAATGAGACCGGCATCGAGGCCCAGTCCCGGACTGGTACGAAAGCCCCACGAAGGGGTGAGCGCACTGTTAAATGTAATCTGGTCGCTGTGCATAAAACGCAGATCGCCACGATACAGCTGAATCACACTGTCGTTGGGCACCGTATAGTTGGCATCGCTCAAATCCACATGCACGGCCGCCAGCCCGAAAAGCAACTTAGGCCGCACACCGGCAGCAAGGTAATGCTCGGCACCATTGCGAAGCACCGCGGCATAGGTAAAAGCCACCTCGGCCCAGCTCATGGCATTTACACTTAACCGGTTATTGGTGTAGTTCGCATTAAACTGCGGCGGATTATCAAAGCCATAGGCAATCAGACGGGCCAGATCGCGGTTAACACCATCCACATTCACATAATTGCGCATGTTCAGGTTAATGCCCCAGCCCGACTTTTCGTTTGACCGCATGATGCCGGGGCCGAGCACTGTGCCGCGCACAAAAGCCGCTTTTTTTGTATTGATGTTGCGCAGCTTCAGGTCTTCAAGACCAAGCGTTGGCTTACGAATATCAGCCCTGCGGATACCTGCATAATTGTTGCCCGCTTCCACACTGGCGCCTGCCAGCAGGATATCAAGACTGTAATTGTTATCAGCCGCTGTAGCCGGGTTAAACCAAAGCCCGGCAGCACCTGCATACGGGGAGGCGCTGTATCCGGGAAAATCCTGGGAAAGCCCTTTTAAAGAAGAGGCCAGAACAAACAGAGCAATAAAACGGATGTGCATAAAAGGCCTTGCGTTGGGGTGCAAATTAGCCTTTTACGCACATCCGGGCAAATAAGTTAGCAGCATCCCGAACCGGGAGTGCAACTACTGTCTTTCACGCCAAACACCGTAATACTGTAAATACCAGTGCCCGATTCGCGAAAGGCATTAATTTCCTCCGCGCTCAGGTAGCTGCTGAGTATTTCTTCCGGCACCTCAATGGTTTTCTGTTTCTGCACGGTAATGTTTGTAAAACCGGCCTTTTCAATCAATCCCAGGTATTCACTTTTCTGTATGGCTCCTGAAATACAGCCGGCATACAGTTCAGCCGTTTTGCGCACACTGTTGGTGAGGTGCCCTTCAAGCACGATATCGGAAATACTGAAATGCCCGCCGGGCTTAAGCACACGATTGATTTCAGCAAATACAGCGGCTTTATCCGGAACCAGATTGAGCACACAGTTACTCACCACTACATCGGCAATGCCAGCCGTAACGGGCATTTTTTCAATATCGCCCTGCCTGAACTCCACGTTGTGAAAACCAAGTTTTTCGGCATTGGCACGGGCCCGCTCAATCATGGCCGGCGTAAAGTCGATGCCGATTACCTTACCCGTAGCACCGGTTTCGTGACGGGCTACAAAACAATCGTTACCGGCTCCGCTGCCCAGATCAATGACTACATCCCCGGGCCTGATTTTGGCAAACTCCGTGGGAAGTCCGCACCCAAGTCCCAGATCAGCTTCGGGCTGGTATCCCTTGAGGGCATCATACTGGTCTGACATGATGCTGTAAACCGGATCGCCGCAGCTTGTGGTGGCTCCGCAGCAGGATGAGGCGTTGGTGCTCTTATCCTGTAAAGCAATTTCGCTGTATTTCTCCCGGACCAGCGCCTTGAGTTCGTCTGAATTTTGCATGTGAGTTTGATTTATCGCAATATTACGATAATATCGAACTCAAAAAACAAATCACAACACCCTTATTTTATTAATCTGATGAATATCAGCTAATAAAATGACATTGCTCCTGCACTTCCGTTTGCCGTTGGCCGACTTTTGGACTTCATAAATCACTTCAACATGGAAATCAACAATCAGCACCAACCTTTAAGAATCAGTCGCCGCGCACTTCGTTTATTTGCCAGCGGAGCACTGGTTGTTTACCTCAGCGGGCTTACTTATTGCGTTACATCAGGGCATAATTTCGAAGCCGCTATTCTGGGAGTGGCGATGCTGATGCTGGGTGGCCTGACTTACTGGATTTACAAAAATCTGGATCACTAAGAGCCTGTTCAATACATCAAAACAACCGGATATGGAATAAACCTGTCCGGTTGTTTATTTTTTTGATGTATCCAACCAACGCATTGTACCTTTATGTAAATCATTCAGGCAAATGAAACCTATTCTGACCATTACACTGCTTGCAGGAAGTATTTGGCTTACAGGCTGCAATAAAGACGGTACCGGCGGCGACGCCGCACTAGGCATTACGGCAAAACATCACGGGGCAACAATTCCGGGTACGCGCATTTACATTAAATACGGTGCAAAAGATTTTCCGGGCGAAGATGTCTCGAAATATGATGCATCGGTAACTGCAAACGCCAGCGGCTATGCCGAAATTCCTGATTTACGCTATGGCCATTACTACATATACGGCGTAGGATTCGACAGTTCAGTAAATGAACCCGTGAAAGGCGGAATGCCGGTAAAAATAAAATGGACAGACCGGAAAGAAGTCCAGAAAGAAGATCTTTCGATTACTGAATAAAAGTTACAGCATAAAAAAAACGCCGGAATCTATTCCGGCGTTTTTTTTATGCATACTGGTTATGCTGCGGCGTTTGCAGAAGTACTTAAATCGTCGGGCCGGCTGAACTGTTGCAGGGTCCGGAAATGCGAACGAATTGCAGAAATGAGTGAGTGATGGTTGTGGTAGGTAATACCAAACTCACGTGCCTTTGCTTCCACCACACGGCTTAACTTGTAATAGTGTATGCTGCAGATGTGCGGAAACAAATGGTGTTCAACCTGAAAATTCAACCCGCCCACAAACCAGGTAATAACCGGGTTGCGTACTGCAAAATTGGCAGTAGTAGTAAGCTGATGAACTACAAATGAATTTTCGATATTACCTTTTTCAGTTGGTGCAGGAAACTCAGTTTCTTCTACAATGTGTGCCAGCTGAAAAACAACTGAGAGGATAATACCCATAAGCATATGCATGGCTACAAATCCGATAAGAATTTGCCACCAGGCAAAAGGCAGCACCATAATGGGCAGCGCAATGGTGAGGAAGAGATAGATAAACTTGTACACAAACAGGCGTATCACTTCTTTCAACGGGTGTTTAATTTCGGGATTAGGACTTCCGTTTCCGTTATAGGTAAACAACTTGTTGAAATCGGTATAAAACACCCAGCTCAGCGAAAGCATCGAATAAAGCGGAAGAGCCAGCCAGGGCTGCAGACGGTGCACACGCTTCCATTGCACCTGCGGGGTAAGGCGGAGAATATTTACCGGAGCATCAATATCTTCGTCTTTTTCGTGAATATTGGTGAAGGTGTGGTGGCGCACATTGTGTTTAATTTTCCAGAAATAATCATTGGCTCCCAGAAAATTGAATGACACGCCGATAAGTTTATTGATCAGCGGGTTCTTTGAGTAGGCATTATGCAAAGCATCATGCGCCACGGAGAAGCCAATACCGGTAGCACCCAACCCCATAAGTAGTGCCAGTCCCAACGATGCCCATGCACCGAAATTACCGGACATGATAAGAATGTAGGGCACCACGTACAGTGCAACCATGCAAATGGTTTTAATAACCATTGCCGTGTTGGCGTATGTGGAAATGTTACGGGTGGTGAAGTATTGATCGACAGCGAGGCGAAGTTCCTTTACAAAATCTGCGTTGAGGCGATTGTTAAATCGGATTTGGTTCAGTTCCATTCGTTCCTTTTAATGTGGCTGCAAGTTACGGTTTATTCCTCCTCCTCGTACCTGATGAGCAACTATTAACACTCATTTTTCGACCAAACACAGATGATTCTCGTCAGATAACTTGCAGATTGATGTTTTGTTTAACTTTAATTCCACAAATGGAGAAAAAATATTCAACCGACGAAATTACGGTTCACTGGAAACCGGAAGTGTGTATTCACTCAAGAATTTGCTGGACTCAGCTGCGCAATGTGTTTGATCCCACAAAACGTCCGTGGATCAATGTGGAGGGAGCCACAGCTGAAGAAATTATTGCCCAGGTAAAGAAATGCCCTTCGGGCGCAATAAGTTATACGATGAACAATAAGGCAGAAGAAGAAAAGCAGGCCTACGAATTGTGTGTGGCTGAAGTATCGCCCAATGGGCCGTTGCTGGTGCGGGGCGAAATTATTGTGAAGGATGCCGAAGGCAATGAGGTGCGTAAGAGCAATATCACTGCTTTTTGCCGCTGCGGAGCATCGGGTAATAAGCCTTACTGCGACGGATCGCATCGTAGTGCGGGTTTTACGGGTTAGCCAGTTTTTTGGCGCGGTTCCAGTATTCATCCATCTCGGCCAGGCTCATTTCTTCGAGTTTGCGGCCATCTTTTTGTGATTCGCGTTCGAGATACTGGAAGCGGGCTATGAATTTGCGGTTTGTTTTTTCGAGCGCATCTTCGGGATTGATGCCCAGAAAGCGGGCATAGTTGATGAGTGCAAACATTACATCGCCAAATTCATCTTCCAGCCTTGCTTTTTCAGCTTTGTGGTCGCACTCGGTTTTAAATTCATTAAGTTCTTCCAGCACTTTATCCCAAACCTGCTGCGGCTCTTCCCAGTCGAAACCTACGGCACGCGCTTTTTCCTGAATGCGGGTGGCTTTCACCACCGCCGGCAGCCCGAGCGGCACACCCGCCAGCACCGAGCGGAAACCGTCGCCGGTGATGCTGTCTTTTTCCCTGAGTTTTATTTTCTCCCAGTTTTCCTTCACCTGCTCTTCGGTTTCGGCTTTTACGTCGCCGTAAATATGTGGGTGGCGTGAAATGAGCTTGTCACACTGTGCATGAATCACATCAGCAATATCGAAATCGCCGGTTTCGCTGCCGATTTTGGCGTAGAATACAATATGCAGCAGCACATCGCCCAGTTCTTTTTTTACGCCCTGCAGGTTGCCGGTGAGTATCGCATCGGCCAGCTCGTACATCTCTTCAATGGTAAGGTGCCGCAGGGTTTCCATGGTTTGCTTTTTGTCCCACGGGCATTGCGCACGCAGTTCGTCCATAATGGTAAGCAAACGGCCGAAAGCCTGCTGCTTTTGCTCGGGAGTAGAATTAGCCATGTTCATATCATGCAAAGTTAATGCGAATCCCCGGCCGAACTGCTATCTTTATACACGCTGAACGCTATGAAAAAACTGCTGCTGTTTTGTCTGCTCTGCGGCTTCGTGCACAATGCCCGCGCATTCGACCCGCGCACTACCTATCCGTGGACTGTGCGCGCCAATGCGCATTACGGGCTGCTGCTGCCTGAGTACGGCTTTATGAATTACATTGCCGACGATTATATACGTGGCGCGGAAATCAATATTCTGCATCAGACCACAGGCGAAAATATGTGGCAGCAGCTTTACCGCTACCCGGCCTGGGGCGTAGCTTTTTTTTACAGCAGCATGGGCAGCGCCTCGCAGTTTGGCGATCAGTACACAATTTATCCGTATTACCGCCTGCACATTGCCGGCCGGCGGCGTGTAAACCTCAGCTATCAGATGGGTGTGGGCCTCTCCTACGCCACACGCACTTACAATGAGGATAACAACTTCATGAACGTGGCTATTGCCACACACCTCAACATACACTATCACGCCGACCTGCTGCTGCATGTAAATCTCACCGGCAGACTGGGCGCCAATGCAGGCCTGGCATTTAACCACATTTCAAACGCCAACCTCGGCGAACCCAATGTGGGCCTGAACTTCGCTACCGCTTACACTGGCCTGACCTGGTCTGTGGGCCAGCAGAAAACCTTCCGCCGCGACAGCATTCCTGCATTTAAGCCCGAAATGAATTACCATGTAATGGTTACCGGCGGCGTAAAGCACACCCGCACGTTTGAATCGTTTAAATACCCCGCTTTCTCGGTTTCGTTTAACGCAAGCCGCCGCACCGGTCATAAATTTGCCTTTGGCGCCGGTGCCGACTTCTTCTACGATGCTTCGGTAGAAGATCAGATGGTGCGGCAGAACCGCGAATACAAATCGCAGTATGCATTTATGACCGGCATACACTTCACGCAGGAATTTATTTACAACAGGTTTTCGCTGCTCGTGCAGGAAGGCTTTTACATTGGCCTGCGTGATAAGCTGAACAACTATTTCATGTACAACCGGGCCATGGTGCGCTGGCATATTACGCCCGCATTCTTTGTAAACGCATCCATGAAATCTCACCTCTACATTCTCGATTTTCCTGAAATCGGTGTAGGCTATACGTTCCGATAATGCGCACCAAACAGTTACTGCCACTGCTCTGTATCGCCCTGCTCACCATACTTTCGGCCTGCCGCAAAGGCGATCCGTATGAAGGATTCGTGAGCAAAACGTACGATTATGCCAGCATCGACACACTGCAAATTGAAGGTGTCTATGAAATCATCCTCATTCAGGACACCGTCAACAAAATTGTGGTAAACGGTCCTGAACGGGTGGTAAACAAAACTGATCTGAAAACCGAAGACGGAAAAATAATCATCGACACACGCGGCAACGGACAAATGTTTCACCCGCGTGAAGCCAATACCCGCCTGTACATACACGTTACGGCTATCAAACTCATCAACGTGTATGAAACGTGCAGCATCCGCACCCCCGAACCGCTTACCGGTTACGAAATCGGCGTTGTAAACAAGGCTCGCACCATGGATGTGGATCTGAAACTGAACTGCACCGTATTTTATTACTGGAACAATCCGGTGGGCGGACAACTTGTGCTGCACGGGCAGGTAAACGAACTTAAATTCTGGAATGCCGGGCTGGCCCGTGTGGATGCCTCAGACCTGCAGGCGGAGTTTGCCATTGCCGACAACGGCTCGCAAAACGACTGTGTGCTTAACGCGCGCCAGCAGATCATTTACAGCCTCACCAGCATTGGAAATATTATGTATTACGGAAATCCTGCGTTAGTGCGCGATAAAGTGACCGGATCGGGCCAGATTCTCCGCGTACAATAAATAAGGCATTATGTTTGTGCTTACGTCCTTTAAATCTGATTTTTAACTGATGAAAAAACTCTTGTTTCTGTTTCTCCTGCTCCCTCTTTTTTCCCAGGCGGCTGCACCAGATACTACCATTGATTATTTTTCCGATAAATCCATTCGCTACGAGGATCATATTTACGAACCCTCCATACACACTGTTATTTTAAGCAGCAACCCCGGCTCGCTGAGCGACGCCACCATACGGCTCGGTACCGACGATGTGCTTTACCTGTTGTTTGATGACCTGGACGGGGATTTTAAAAACTACAGCTACACCGTGCAGCACTGCACCTACGACTGGCAGCCCAGCAACAACCTTTCTACCGGCGATTTTCTTGACGGGTTCATGGATCAGCCGATTACGGATTACCGTTTTTCGCGCAACACACTCCAGAAGTTTACAAATTACCGGGCCAGTTTCCCGCACGATAACTTCAAGCTGCTGCTCTCGGGCAATTACCTGCTGAAAATTTATCGCGATAATGATCCCGAAAAACTGATTATTACACGCCGGTTTATTGTTACAGAAGAATTAGTAAGTATTAATGGAAGTGTGCATCCGGCCACCATTGTGGGCGACCGCAACTTTAAGCAGGAAGTGGATTTCAAAATCAATACGGGATCGGCAGTGAGCAATCCGTTTACCGAACTAAAACCAATCATCCGCCAAAACGGTCGCTGGGATAATGCGGTACTAAATCTTCAACCCCAGTTTGTAAACGGCAGCGAGATTACGTATGATTATGAGGATGTGAATGTATTTAAAGGAGGTAATGAATTCAGGTGGTTTGATACACGCACCTTGCGACTACAGTCGGAACGTGTGCAGCAGATTGAAATGGGTGAAGACGGACGCAAACATGTGTATCTGATTACCGATGAAAAGCGTACTTACAAACGTTACCTGAATAATCCTGATCTGAACGGACGTTTCATGATTAATTCGTACGATGGTGGCGACAGCATCACCGAAGCGGATTATGTATATGTGCATTTTTTCCTGAAATGGGAATTACCTACCGATGAAGGCGATGTGTATGTGTTTGGCGCACTCAGCGACTGGCAGTTTAAGCCGGAAATGAAAATGACATACAATTACGAACGCCGCGGTTACGAGGCCCGCATCCTGCTCAAACAAGGCTATTACAATTATGAGTTTGTACTGCGCCGCGACAATACACCCGCAGCCGACGATTATTTTGTGGAAGGCATGCACCAGGAAACTGAAAACACCTACGTAATCTACGTCTATCAGCGCAAACCGGGGGCACGTTACGACAGACTGGTAGGTATAAAGCGCTATTCCTCGCGTCCGCAATAATCTTGTGGAAAAACCCGCCCGGTTTTCAACAGAAATGTTTCACAATCAGGTATTAACCAGTATTTAACTGGTTGATAGTGTTAAATAATGTAACCTTTGTGCAGATTTCTTGTTTATATGGTTAACAGTTTTGTAAACTTGTTGAACTAAACCCAAGGCCGCATGATTACCCGCGTTACTCACGGCATAAAAATTTCGGTGCAAAGTCGCTATGAAGAAGCGCATTCGCGCCCGGGCCAGCAGCATTTCTTTTTCTCCTACCAGATTGGTATTGAAAACAATGGTGAATACACCGTACAGTTGCTGCGTCGCCACTGGTTTATCTTCGATTCGGCCGGAATGCGGCACGAGGTGGAAGGTGAAGGTGTAATTGGTCAGCAGCCTGTGCTGGAACCGGGTGAATCCTATTCATACGACTCAGCCTGTAACCTGACCAGCGAAATGGGCACCATGCACGGCGCTTATCTTTTCCGGCGCGAAGTGGACGGCTATCTGTTTGAAGTGCAGATTCCCAAATTTGAACTCATTGCCACGCATCGCCTCAACTGAGCCGGTTCATTCTGCTGCATTCACCTTTATTAACGTGGATCGGGCACATTAAAACCGCATTAGCCACAGATTTAAGGTAAATTTGCGCCCTAAATCTGTATTCAGCCGAAATGCGTTTCACATTACTTATTACCGCTTTGCTGCTTCTGAACGTGGCGGCAATTGCACAAACACCAACACGGGTTGATACTGCGCGCAGCAAACCGCCTGCGGCAAAACCGCCTGCAGCAAAGCCGCCTGCAGCAAAGACTCAGCAGGCTAAACCGCAAATTGGTAAAGTGATCGGTATTGTAATGGATACCGCAAACGGACAAATGCTGGAATACGTTACACTTACCGCCTACAGTTTGCCCGACAGCATGTTTTCCGGCGGTGGCATAACCGATAAAAACGGACAGTTTCAGATACCGCTTCCGGCCGGGCGTTTTTACCTGCGTGTTTCATTTATCGGCTACAATACCCGTTTCACGAAAAGTTTTGCGGTTACCCCGCAGGCCACACAGGCCGATCTGGGCCGCATTTACCTGAGCACCGGCGCTCAGCAGCTGAACACGGTTGAAGTATCAGACGCCCGTGCCGACTACACCAACAGCATCGACAAAAAGGTGTACGACGTAAACCAGAACATCACCAACGCAGGCGGCACAGCCACGGATATTCTGCAAAACATTCCGTCGGTGGCGGTAGATATGGACGGGAAAGTGAGTTTACGCGGCTCGGAAAACGTGACTATTCTCATTGACGGCCGTCCATCGGGTATTACCGGAAGCGACAGGCAGGCGGCGCTTCAGCAGGTGCCCGCCAGCATTATCGACCGCATTGAGGTAATCACCAATCCTTCGGCGCGTTATGATGCGCAGGGCATGGCGGGAATCATCAACATCATTACCAAAAAAGACGCGAAACAGGGACTGAACGGTTCGGTTACGCTCGGACAGGGCTCCAACGGAAAATACAACGGCGCGGTAAACCTCAACAACCGCATGAAGAAAGTAAACCTGTTTGCCAACTACAACTGGCGCACCGAAGACCGTTGGTTTACCCGCCAGGGCGAACAGCACACGCTTACCGCCGATACCAACTTTTACTTTCTCACAGGCGGGCGCGGCCTTAGCAACGATGCTTCACACTTTGGCAAAATTGGCGCCGATTTTTACCTCAATGCCTATAACACGCTTTCGCTTTCGGGCGGCTTTAACTACCGCACCAGCCGGAATGCCGACAGCATCAGCTACGCTTTCCTCGATGCTGACCGGACGTTTTACAGCGGCTTTGACCGTATTGTGGCCGAACGGCAGAAAACACTTGGCAGCGACCTGGCGCTTGATTTCGCCAAAGCATTCCCCGGCAGCCAGCGCAAACTCACCGCTTCTGCTTCGCTGTCCTATATCGACCGGCAGGACCGCAACGAGTTCCGTAATTCGCTGGCCGATGAAGCGCCCTACCAGAAAAACAATGCCGACAATGTATTTGCCACCGGCGTGGCACAAATCGACTATAACCATCCGGTAAACGATAGTTTGCGCTTTGAAACCGGTCTTAAATATTCGCTTCGTAATTACGACAACAACCAGGCGGTGCTTTTTACCGACGGATATGGCGGCTTTATCACGGATACGCGCTACAGCGACAATTTCATTTTCAACGAAAATATTTATGCGGCTTACGTGCAGGCCGCAATGCACAGAGGAAAATTCGATATGCAGGCCGGCGTGCGTGCGGAACAGACGCAGCTTACCGGCACCTCAAGCTCGACTACAGCCGATTTTAAAAATAACTACCTCGGCATTTTCCCCAGCGTATCGGTTCGCTACACGGTAAAACCAGGCTATGAATGGCAGGTAAGCTACAGCCGCCGCCTCAACCGGCCGGGAAACGGCCAGCTGAACCCGTTTGTGGACATCAGCGACTCCATCAACCTCCGTTCGGGCAATCCGTTTCTCCGCCCCGAATACATCAACTCGGCCGAACTCAACCTTGCGCGCGCTTTTGAAAACGGCATCAGCATAAGCGGTACGGCCTATTTCCGCTACACTACCGACCTGATTTCGATGGTGCGTATTTACAACATAAGCACCGGCATTGCGCTCGTACGCCCCATCAACTATACCTCGGGCAACAACCTGGGTATTGAAGGCGTATTCCGTATGCCGCTGCCCAAACGCCGTGGCAATATCATGCTCACCATGAACGGCTTCCGAAACCAGATAAACGGCGATAACATTGAAGCCGGACTGCAAAGTGAGGCGCTGAACTGGTCAGGACGTTTAACCGTGAACTACCGCGTACTTCCGGGCACCAACCTCCAGCTCACCGGTTTTTACAACTCGCCGTTTATTCAGCCGGCCGGGCAGTTTATGATGGTAGGCGGTTTCGACATCGGTGTGCGGCAGGATGTATTTAAAGGCCGTGGACAGTTTACTGCAAACGTGAGCGACATTTTCGACACCAAAGAATTCCGCCTTACCAACAAACTAACCGGCTATGAACTTACCGCCCGCCGCAAACGCGAAAGCCGTATTCTGATGATTACGTTTACCTGGCGTTTCGGCAAAGCCGACGAAAATCCCCAGCAGCGCCGCAACAACCGTCAGCAGCAAAGCATGGATGATGGCGGTGGTGGCGGAATGTTTTAACCCAAACCCGCGCATGCAGCGCCATCAGTGAAATCGGGTGAGAAGAAAAGGAAAAGGCGGAAAACCTATCCGGCAATACGCTGCTGCATCTCTTCATCAAGCAATTGCTGCGAAAGCCAGTTTTCGGCGGCGGCAATGCTGGAGAAGAGCTTTACGGGAACGGCCGGACGAAAAATGGCCACATAAAGTGTGGTAAGCAGGCGGGTAATGGTGCTTTGGGTAACCACCGCCATAGCCACACGGTGGTGCGACTGTTCGGAAGCGTATTCCTGTGCAAGGCGGGTAAGCTGGTGATCGGCCGTGGCATCTACAAGTACAGCTACGCGGATACTTCCGATCAGGCGTGCAGCGGTTTCCCAGTTCTGGCGGGCCTGCTGAATATCAATACGTGAATTAGGTAAAATAGTAATACGCAAAATCCGGTCTTCCCGGTATTCAAGTCGAATGGTGGATGTTAACGCTTCTTTTGCCATGTAAATATGCATCAGCCGATGCAGTTTGTTTCAAGGGGTAATGCAAAAGTAATGCTGCAAATCAGCCTGTGAACAATCATATACGCAGGGTGCGCTTCCGGCTATACAGGCGGGCGGTTTAATCCGACAGGCGGTATTTCATTTTTACCCGTGTTTTTCGTCGGAAAAGGCTGATTTTGACTTATCTTTGCCATCCGTTTTACAAAAAGCCGGAGCCCGGGCAAAACGGGCTCCTGAAAAGCTGACTAAGCATCATGAACATTTCCAAAGAGCACATTGACGAGCTTAACGCCGTTGTGAAAGTTAAAATCGGTCCGGATGATTATGCCGACCGCGTAGAAAAGACCCTGCGCAACTACCAGAAGCAGGTAAGCATGCCCGGTTTCCGTCCGGGTAAAGTGCCCGCCTCGCTGGTGAAGAAAATGTACGGCAAATCGGTTCTGGCCGAAGAACTCAATAAGATTCTTTCCGACGAACTTTACAAATACATCCGCGCCGAAGAACTCGACGTATTGGGTAATCCCCTGCCCCAGCCTCAAAACGACAATGTGGACATTGAAACACAGTCGGAATTTGAGTTTGGCTTTGACATGGCACTTGCTCCCAAGTTTGACCTGAAACTGGGCGGCGACATGCAGTTTACCGAATACAAAGTAGCTATTGACGAAAAGCTCATTGACGGTTATGTGAGCGACCTTACCCGTCGTTATGGCAGCATTGCTCCTTCGGAAAGTGCTCAGGCCGGTGATCTTCTCTATGGTACTTTTGTAGAACTGGATGCCAACGGAGAAATTCTGCCCGGCGGCATTTTCAAATCATCCACCATGTTCCTCGACACTCCGGTGCGCGACGAGCACAAATCGCTCGAAGGTGCCAAAGTGGATGATAAAATCGTGCTTACTGCGGCTCAGATTGACAGCGACAAGACTGCACTGGCACAGAAACTGGGCATTGAACCCCAGGCCGCAGAAAGCCTGAACAGCAGCTTCCAGTTTACCGTTACACAGGTAAGCCGCCTGCAGCCCGCCGAGCTGAACCAGGAATTTTTCGATAAAATTTATGGCCCGGGGGCTGTCAACTCAGTGGATGAATTCCGCGCACGCATTGCCACCGAACTCAGCGGCATGTTCAGCAACGATACCGAAAAGCGTTTGCAAAACGATATCGCCACTGAACTCATTGGCCGCACCAACCTCAGCCTGCCCGATGCATTCCTGAAACGCTGGCTGCTTACCGCCAACGAAAAGCCCATCACACCCGAGCAGGTAGATGCCGAATATGATCTTTATGCCCGTCAGCTCCGCTGGCAGCTTATCGAAAACAAGATCATCAAAGACAATAACATTCAGGTTACAGCCGAAGAAGCTACCGAGCATGTAAAGGAATTGCTCCGTAACAACTACCGCCAGTACGGCATGAATCCCGATGAAGTGCCTGATGCGGAACTCACCGCCAATGCACAGCGTTTACTGGGCAAAGAGGAAGAAGCACGCAAGGTGTTTGAAAACCTCTACCAGCAAAAACTGATGACACTTTACCGCACGGCCTGCAGCATTACTTCGAAGGAAGTGAGCTATGATGATTTCCTGGCCGGAGTGAAATAAACGACCTGTTCGCAAACCGCCGTCATTGAATTGAACGGCGGTTTGTGTTAGCGGCCTAATGCCAAACTGACAGCCTGAAAAAGCTGGCACTGATCTTGAAAAGAATCAACCTCAACGTATAAAACAGCTAACGTATGTTCGATCACAACGAATTCCGCAAATATGCCGTGAAACACCACGGAATCAACAGCATGACGTTCGACAGCTACGCCTCGTCAATTACGTCAATGCCCCGTGGACTCACCCCCAACATCATTGAAGAGCGCCAGATGAACATTGCCGTAATGGACGTGTTTTCGCGTTTGATGATGGATCGCATCATCTTCCTCGGCACAGGCATCAACGATCAGGTGGCCAATATTGTGCAGGCGCAGCTTCTCTTCCTCGAATCAGTGGATTCGAAGAAGGATATTCAGATCTACATGAACTCTCCCGGAGGTTCAGTGTATGCCGGTTTAGGCATTTACGACACCATGCAGATTGTGCAGCCTGATGTGGCTACAATTTGTACGGGTATTGCCGCTTCAATGGGTGCCGTACTTCAGTGCGCCGGTGCAAAAGGCAAACGTACCGCTCTGCCCCACTCACGCATCATGATTCACCAGCCGCTTGGTGGAGCCGAAGGTCAGGCATCTGACATCGAAATCACCGCCCGTGAGATTCAGAAGCTCAAAAAAGAGCTGTATGAAATCATTGCCAAACACAGCGGCCAGACGTATGAAAAGGTTTGGGCCGACAGCGACCGCGATTACTGGATGACTGCCGCCGAAGCCAAGGAGTATGGAATGATTGACGAAATCCTTTCAGGCAAAGGCAGTAAGTAAGCTTTCCACGTATATTTTACCTACATTTGAAAAGCATTCCGTAGCGTTACGGAATGCTTTTTTGTCAGTTTTGACAATCTATTTCAATGGCAAACAAAGAACCGCACATTCACTGCTCATTTTGCGGACGCGATAAACAGGATACACTGGTGCTGATCGCCGGCATTCAGGGGCATATCTGCGACCAGTGCATACAGCAGGCATATCGTATTGTAAAGGAAGAACAGGATTCGCGCAAATCACAGGATGTGAGCACGGCGCTGACGCTGCTCAAACCGATGGAAATAAAACGTCATCTGGATGAGTATGTAATTGGTCAGGATCAGGCCAAGAAAGTGCTTTCCGTGGCGGTTTACAACCACTACAAGCGAATTGCCCAGAAACCTGCCGCACGCAAAACAGAGGATATTGACGTGGAGAAATCCAACATTATCCTTGTAGGCGAAACAGGAACCGGCAAAACGCTGCTGGCCCGCTCCATTGCCAAACTTCTCAATGTACCTTTCTGCATTGCCGATGCTACTGTGCTCACTGAAGCCGGTTACGTGGGGGAAGACGTGGAAAGCATCCTCGTTCGTTTGCTTCAGGCTGCCGATTACGATGTGAATGCTGCCGAGCGCGGCATTGTGTTTATTGACGAGATTGACAAGATTGCCCGCAAGAGCGACAATCCGTCAATTACGCGCGATGTATCGGGCGAGGGTGTACAGCAGGCGTTGCTGAAAATGCTCGAAGGCAATGTGGTGAATGTGCCGCCTCAGGGTGGCCGCAAACATCCTGAGCAGAAAATGATTCAGGTGAATACACGAAACATCCTGTTCATTTGCGGCGGTGCGTTTGATGGTATCGACCGTAAAATTGCACGCCGTCTGCAGTCGCAAACCATTGGCTACACGGCCGGACAGCAAAACGCCGAGCTCGACAAGGATAATATGCTTCAGTATATAGTACCGCAAGACCTGAAGAGCTTCGGACTTATTCCCGAACTCATCGGCCGTTTGCCCGTACTGGCGCACCTCAATCCGCTCGACCGTCAGGCACTGCGCAGCATCCTTACCGAGCCCAAAAACGCACTCATTAAACAGTATCTGCGCCTGTTTGAAATGGATAATGTAAAGCTAAGCTTTGACGACGGCGTGTTTGAGCACATTGTGGACAAAGCCATGGAATACAAACTCGGTGCACGCGGCCTCCGCTCCATTTGCGAAGCCATTATGATTGATGCCATGTTTGAAATTCCTTCCGACAACACCATCCGCCGCCTCAACATTACACTTGATTACGCACAGGAAAAACTGAGCAAGGCCAAGATGGATAATTTGCGCGTGGCGTAATTTGCACCGGACTAAATTTAAAAAGCAGAGAAGTGGTAATCGCTTCTCTGCTTTTTTTGTGTTAACCTTAATGGATTAACATCAGATACCCGCTTACTCGATACACCTGATTATCGTTCCCTTCCGCACTGATTGTATAGTAATAATTCCCATCCATACAGTCCTTACCTGACTCATCAAGTCCGTCCCAGTGCGTTGTTGCCGATTGTGAGCTGAATACTTTGTTCCCCCAGCGATTGTAAATCGTTAACTCAAACGTTTTTATTTGCTGACTTTCAACAACAAAAAGATCATTAACACCATCTCCGTTAGGAGTAAATACATTGGGAACATTTACGAAAGAGCCTTTATATGGAGGTGTAAGGCAAGCCTCAACAAAAACATCATCTATATAATAATAGGATATATATTGAGAGGGCCAGGATAATGGGGATCCTGATGTATCCAATACTGAATTCACCGAATCACGAAAATTGCCAATGGTCAGATAAGCCTCACCACCCGAGGCGATAAATGCTCCCGTTACAAAAAACCAACCCGGTCGGTTGGTAACCGCTTGCAATTCTTCATATTGAGGAATATGCGGCAAATTTGACTCCATTAAATTCCCTAGGCTGTCCGTCAATAAAAGTGGGGAAGTATTCGAAAAATAAATACCGATGTGACTGGTAGAAACATTGCTTGAATCTGCTAACGACAAATAAAATCCGAAACAGTATAATTGGCCCGCAGCTAAGGGTTGTGACAACTGCCCGGAAATATATTCACGGTAATTTAAATTATAGTTGGCATATGTATAAAAACCGGCATAACCATTACCGGTTCTGGGCCAACGATAGCCCCATAAGTTGGCTGGTGCAAGTGTAACCATGCAGGTGTTCAGGTAGTCTGACGAGCCACTTGTGGTTTGGAACCAGCCGACACACTGATAAAGTTCACCATAAGTGAAGGGACATTGGTTGTAATCTTCAAATCCGGGATTTACAACCAAATTCTGGGAATAAGCGATTTGTGTAAACAGGATAAGTAGAAGAGTACAGGCTTTTTTCATTGGAAGTCAGCAATATATTATCAAATAACACGCATTTACGCATTAGCCACATTATAATTTTGAGGCCGAATATAGCTCATTTTTCCAACTTGATAAGATCAACTCACCCTCACCCCGATCAGCAATACATCATCCATTTGCTCAGTATTGCCGCGCCAGTCCTGCCAGAACTTTTCGAGATGTACTTTGCCTTCGGCGGGCGACATAGATGCAATGTATTGTAACTCCTGCTTAAGCCGTTTGGTCCCCATACGTTTTCCTTTGGTCTCACCAATCTGGTCGGCATAGCCATCGGTAAAAAGATAAAAGGAGTCGCCGGAATTGAGCTGTATGCTGTGATTGGTGAACCCGGACTTGGGAATGTCGGTACCTCCTCCGATGGGGAAACGATTGGCCCGTATTTCCTGTAATTCGGATTGGCCGGTAATCACCATGGGGCGGAGTGCGCCTGCAAATTCTATTTCCCGCGTGGAAAGGCACACAGCAGCAAGCCCGATGTCCATGCCATCGCGGTTAAAATTACCGTCTTTGTTCATGGCCGCAGTAATTTTCTTTTCCAGTTTGTCGAGAATCTGCGAAGGTGTCTGACGGTGTTCGCTCCCCGTGATTTCGGCAAGGAACGTGCTGCCGATGATACTCATGAACGCACCGGGCACACCATGGCCGGTGCAGTCAACCGCTGCAATGTAGGCCCAGCCATTTTCTTCGGCCATCCAGAAGAAATCACCGCTCACAATATCGCGCGGATGGTAGAGTACGAAACTTTGCGGGAATACCTGCGAGAGCCTGCGCGTGCCGGGCAGAATGGCATCCTGAATGCGCCGCGCATATTCTATACTTTCCAGTGTTTCGCGGTTACTGGTTTCTACTTTTTGCAGGGCCTCGCGCAATTCAAAAGCTGCTTTTTCTTCGGCCAGCAGCAAGTTGCGGATGGTGAACCAGAGAAAGATCCCAATTAACAACACCACAGAAATGGTAATGAGCGAATTGTAGAAAATTGTCTTGCGTGTGCGCGCAATAAAACCATCAAACCGTGAATCAACCTGAATAATTCCCACCTGTTTTCCAGTCCGGTTGCGGATAGGAACAAATGCCGAAAGCCAGGTGCCATTTTCATCGGTATAGGTAGGTACAACGCCGCCGGTTGAATAAAGCTTTACATGCTCGGGATGAAATTTTTCCCATTTATGCAGCCAGTAGCAGCCGCTTGAAAAAACCACAAATTCAAATTCCTTTTTTATGGAATCATACATCATGGTATAAATCGCATCGGCCGGAAGCATGTTCGACTGCACAACTTCTTTCATCTGATTCTGCATAGCGAGATAGACAGAGTCATCTTCGGCCCTTTTCAAATCATCTTTATGATGATAGGTATTGGTAAGCCACTCGTGATAATCGCCGCTGATGCGGGGCGACAGTGTGTAAATAATGCCTTTGAGTTTATTGAGTTCGCCTTCTTCATACGCATTGAGTAAGCTGAAATAGGAATTAACAAGGAAATAAATCACAAGCAGTATTCCTGCACCGAATACAAGAATAAGCACACGTGTGGTGGCGTTTCGGAATGCTAATCGCAACAAACTACTCATACCGGGAATTCAAGGATTTTCAATTTATATACGACAAACTGGCTGATTGGATTTGGCAATAGAATTAAAAAGCTTTAATCTTTTTAAAGTTAATCACTTACACTAAATATACTTCGCTAAATCTTCACCGGTATAAACCCGTAAATCAGTGAACGGAAAGACATAAAAAAAGACTGTTCCGGTTTTCGGAACAGTCTGCGGTGTGTATTCAAACCTTTAAAGGCTGAATTATTTCTTTTTGCAGCAGGGCTTTGCTTCGCCTGTGCCTGCCTGCATTTCTGCATTGCTGTGGCATGAATTATTATTGCCGGAAACGGCAGCTTCTTTCTTACAGCAGGAGCCGGTTTCTTTGCATTCGGCTTTGCTGCCGGTGTATGCCATGGCGGTAATGCTGCCAGCCAGCGCCACGAATACGAGGAATGAAGTGATGAGGAGACGGTTCATGTGAAATGAGTTTGAGTAAAGGTACGTAAAGCCGGATGAAGCGGTTGTTAAAAAGGGAGAAATTATTGCTGTGGTACCTGCTTTTCTTTCACTACCTGAATGGGCGGAATACGGTAGCAAATGGCAAAAACGCCGGAAATAGAATGATCGGCATAACGGACAAGGGGCAGGGTGGTTGCTGAGCCCGGCGATGAGTGTTCGAAGAACTTTTCATCGGCTTTCATGTAACGGGCTTCGGCGCGGACGCAGAAATCATCGTGAACACGGTATTCGGCCCCCAATGCCCCCACCAGTACACGTCCGCCAAAGGCAAAATTGACCGGCTGGGTAATAAATACCCCTTCGGGATCGTGAAAATGTTCAATACGGGCCGTGGCCGACCAGTGTTGTGATACATTCCACCGGTACACAAGCGATTGCACATTCCAGAAAGCGGTACGTGTAATAAAGGCATTTTCAAACACCTGATAGCCGGCGTCGAATGCAAATGTGAGCTTATGTTTCTGGCTGGCCGAAGTATAATTCATCCAGAAATTATGAAAGATGCGGTAAATAAATACCGGACGCGGAGCGAGAATGCCGGCAAATGCGGATGAATTGAATGTTAGTCGGCCGGCTTTCCATTGCAGCTGCGTACCAATTGAAGGCCCCGTGCGCACTGCACCGTTGTTGCGGATTTGCTGCCAGCCGTTGAGTAAATAAAGGCCGAGATCCACTTTGGAGCCTTTGTACAATGCACGCGCACCGGCTTCGTAGTAGGGCGAGTTTTCGGCCATGAGTGTTCGGGTAAGCATATCATTATCGATGCCTTTTACACCTTCAAATCCGATATGCGAATTGAAAATGCCCATGTCAATCCAGAGTTTTTGTTTGGGTGTACAAAAGCCCACAAAGGATTCGCTGAGGTATCGGAGTGCGGGCGGTTCGGCGGCCAGGTTCCGCTCCACATAGGTACCGGCCTGCAGCCCGATTTTGGCACGTACCCGCCCTTCGGCCGAAAGATGGGCAAACTCAGCCTGCACAAGATTTAACGAAGCTTCGTTGAGGCGGTGGTGGTTATACATGAACGGCGCACGCACGCGCGAAAGCGGCTGATCAGGATCAAAACCGGCATAAGCCTCGGCGTAAAAAGAAAATCCGGGCGAAAAGCTTTGTGCGGCCAGTGAAAACGAGGCCAGCAGGGCAAACACAAGACTATACTTTTTCATAACAGATAAATGTAAAGGCGTAGGCATGCTTTTCATCGGTTGGATGATACAACGCGGATACTTTTTTCCAGTGTGTTTCGTCGGGTGCGGGATAAAAAGTATCGGCTTCCAGTGCTGCATGAACGCGGGTAAGCCAGATGCGATTGGCGATATGCTGTGTTTGCGCATAAATTTCGCCGCCGCCGATAATGAAAAGCTCAGTTTCGCCCAGCGAACGGGCAAGTTCTACCGCCGCCTCAATGCTTTGCACCACATGCGCCCCGGGGGCCGGATAATCCTGCTGCCGCGTAACCACAATATTGGTGCGACCGGGTAAAGGCCTGAAATTTACCGGAATGGATTCGTAATTGCGACGCCCGGTAACCACGCAATGCCCGGAAGTTTGTTCCTTGAAAAACTTCATATCATCGGGCAGGCGCCAGAGCAGGCGGTTATCTTTACCAATGGCCCCGTTTTCGGCCACTGCTACAATGTGTGTGATGTACATACGAAGCAAAGATAAGCCTCCGCCACACTCCGGCCACAAACCAAATACAGTTAGTGGCGGCGGGTGCTGAAACCAAGTGTGATGCCCATGCGCACCGCCGGACCAAAACGTGTGGCTTTGCGGCTTTCGAGCAGCGAATGCATAATCACATACTCATCGCCCTCATACTGCGGCGTTCCCGTGCTGAACTGTGCGTAATACAAACCAACGCCGGTAAAAAAATCGAAATACAAAAACTTCCTGGCCGAAAACACGCCGTAGTTCAGATAAGCCGTATAGGCTTTATCCGTAGGACTGAAGCGATATTCAGAAGCCACAAACTGCCCGGCCGCATTGTTTACATTGGCCCAAACCGGCAAGAGATTACGGTTTACGATTTCGAAAGTCGGCCCAACATAAAACGGCGACGAAGAAGACTGCGCCTTTGAGATAAACCGCAGCGACACATGAGCCCGGTAACCATCCCAGAACAGATTGCCATCTTCATTATCTATACTGCGGAATGCAAGATCTTCCTGCAGCACAAGATTGCGGTTTATCTTTTTGTACGAAGCTTCAATCTGAAAGCGGTTATTGCCCACTCCCACAGCCAGTCCGTAATCACGATAATCGTTGTATCGGGTGATGAGTGTAAGCGGATAAGTGGCCGCATAAATCATGAATCCCCCGCTCCGGCGGCGGTCGTTTTTTTCGCGTCGGCGTTGTTCTTCTGCGCGGGCTTTATCGCAACTTTTGGCTTGCTCAAGGGCTGTATTCTTGCGGGCGTTATCATCAAACATCTCGAAATAACGCGCCACAGTACGCCAGCCCTCACAATCTGAGGCAGAAAGAAGTTTTTGATACGCAATGGCCGCATCCAGACCAAGCGATTTATTGCCGCGCCTGTCGGCCAATGCGACTACTTTTTCAAGTTCGGATTTGGTGTAGGGATAATTGTAACGAAAGGCATTTGTGTAATATTCCTCTGCTTTACCCAAGTCATTTTCCTTTTGAAAAACGGCAGCCGCTTTCGCATAAATTTCTCCATTACCAATGAGCGAAGGGTTTGCCGCAAACACATCGTTGATGCGGTTGTAAGCAGTAATAATTGTAGGGTAATTATTCTCTTTGATGGTGCGGCGATAACTGGAATCCAGTTGCGAATATTCCACCGCAAGCTGATAAGCCATTTCGAGCATTTCCTTATCAAGCTGATTGAGTTTTTTCTTCTCGCCGATCACTTTTGTAATGGCAATATAGCGGTACCAGCTGTAAGATGAATTCCCCTGCGTCATCTGCACCGTTTTACGCGAACAGGCAAGCGATTTTTCTGAACGGCTTGTATTGGCACACACTTCACCAAAACCGGTATAAAATTCGATATATGTGCCTTGAAAATTATCATATTTGATGGAGTAGTTTTTTCCGTCATATACATATCTCAACGGAAAAATCGAGGGATTACCAAAGTAGTCGAAATCATTCTCGATATCCGTCATAATTTTATAGGCATCCTCGTTGCGCCCTTTCATCCCGTACACGAAAGCCTGCTGATAATAGAAATTGGCTCTGAAATAGCGGGCAACACGGCGTTCTTCGCTGCTTTCAGGAAGCACCCGCATGAGCGAGTCCAAAACGATAACGCCCGCAGCAGTACGTTGCTCTACATAGGCAATCTGATTCTCACTTAACGTTTTCGGCTTAAACGTATCTACCGTATCACGCATACGGTTGTACATTTTTACCGCATACTCAAGGCGTTGTGCGGTGGTGGCCTGTGCCATACAAAAATGGCCTGTAAACAAAAACAGCAGGGAAAACAAAAAGGATTTCATACGATAAATTACCGCTTTTACGACAAGAAAAACAATACGTCAGATGCCGTATTGTGTAGCTGGAAATAGCTGTATCATAAGCCGGTAAATTACGGTTTACATTTTCTTTTCTTCCACCATTTGCCCGCGCACAAACTCGCGAACGGCAATAAGCTTGCCCTGTTCGTCGTAAATTTTCCAGGTGCCTTCTTTCATTACATCACTCACTTCGGCGTTATACTGCATGGGGCCTTCTTCTTCTACTTTTCCGTTTTCGAAATACGACACATAGGTGTAGCGGAGTTTCTTTTTATCGGTGAGTTCAAGCAGGCTTTGCGGACGGTCTTTGCCGTAATAGAATTTGCGGATTACCGGATATTCATTCTTTTTTGCATTTTCCTCAATAAACTCCGGGCTTCCGTCTTCAAAGTATTCGTAGGTGGTTTCAGGTTCACCCTGATAATAGATAATATCGGAGCGGATCTGACCATTTTCGTAGTAAATGGTCATCTGGCAGTGATTATTGTCGGTATGACGGAAATGGCGTTCGAGTTTGCCGCTTTCGAAGTAGTTTTTGTAAATGCGCAGCTGTCCTTCCATGTAAAAGCCTTCGTGCAGGAGCTGGCCGTTGGTATAAAAATCCTGCCACCAGTTTGTGGCCGCATAGCCGGATAAGCCGTTGCGTACAGAATCGCCGCCGAGCGCCGCATTGAGTTTTTCGTAAATGGCTATGCCCAGTGTGGAATCATAGACCTGTGCCTGGGTGTAATACAGTTTGGTATTTTTTTGTTTACCGAGCTGGGCAAACAAATGCAGTGGCAAAAGTAAAACGGCAATTAACAGTGGGCGCATGAACTATTCCGGTTTGGGCTTTTGTACGAAAAGCCACAGCCGGAGGTTGCTCCGGCTGTGGCTGTCTTTTCAATAAAAATGAACAGCTTCTTAGTGAATGCCTTTAGCAGTAAGGTAACGCTCGGCATCGAGTGCGCCCATGCAGCCGCTGCCGGCAGCCGTAACGGCCTGACGGTAGGTTTTATCCTGCGCATCGCCCACGGCAAACACCCCTTCAATATTGGTTTTGCTGGTGCCGGGAGTGGTAACAATGTAGCCCTGATCATCCATATCCAGCCAGCCTTTAAACACATCGGTATTGGGCTTGTGCCCGATTGCCACGAAGAAACCGTAAATATCAATTTTGCGCTCCTCGCCTGTCTGGCTATTGAGAATAATGGCGCCATTTACCCCGCTGTCATCACCGAGAATTTCTTTGGTTTCTGAATGCCAGAGAATTTCAATGTTGGGGGTATTTTCTACACGGTGCTGCATGGCTTTTGAGGCACGCATTTCGCCACGGCGCACAATCATATATACTTTCCGGCAAAGTTTGGAGAGGTAATGAGCTTCCTCACAGGCAGTATCGCCGGCGCCCACAATGGCTACGTCTTTACCACGGTAAAAGAATCCATCGCACACGGCACAGGCCGAAACGCCGCCAATGCTGCGGAATTTCTGCTCCGACTCAATGCCCAGCCACTTGGCCGAAGCACCGGTAGCCACAATCACCGTATCGGCATGAATTTCGGTTTTGCCGTCATCCACCCACACTTTATGCACCGGACCGCTGAAATCAACTTTTGATACCCAGCCGTAGCGGATATCGGTATTGAATCGCTCAGCCTGTGCTTTGAACAGCTCCATCATTTCAGGCCCCTGAATGCCTTTGGGGTACCCGGGATAATTTTCAACTTCGGTGGTAATAGTAAGTTGTCCGCCAGGCTCCGGGCCCATGTACATTACAGGTTTCATATCGGCACGGGCGCTGTAAATTGCTGCCGTGTAACCGGCGGGGCCTGAACCGATAATCAGGCAGCGGTGGTGTTCGGGAGTATTGCTCATAAAGTGTGGTAATGTTCGTTTTGTGTTGTGCGGGGCAAAGGTACAAACAAGTATTTAACTGTATGTGACACCTGTCACCTTTGCCCCGCTCCACAAAAGTATTTACCCTACTCCACAATAAGTTTTTCAACCTCCGCGCTGCCATTGGCATGTACTTTACGCAAAATGTACACGCCCGGCTCCGCATCTTCAAGTGAAAGCTGCGATGTACCCGTGAACTGACGGCTCAGAAGGAGCTGCCCGTTTATGGCATACAACTCTACAGTTACCGGTTCGCTGCCGGCCTGAATGGTTACAAAGTCGTGGGCCGGATTGGGGTAAGCAATACCGGAAACCGGCACTTCCGTTTCATCACCGGTTTGCGGAGCTGCCAAACGCAGCGGGTTGCCCAAACAGTTGTATGCGGAAGCAGATACACTTGTGGCCTGCACCGGATAATTGCTTTCCACACCTGATACAATCTGCGAAATGGAAAGCTGCGCCGTAGTCATGTTTACACTGGTTGCGGTGAGACTGAATGCAGTAGCACAACCAGGCTGGGCAGCGCCCGAACGTTTCACCACACGTTGCACCCAACGTCCATTCGGAGTGAGATAGGCTGCTGAATAGGTGGGATAACCCGTTCCGCACGATTCGATAAGCGAAGAAGTAACTTCGTGCGCAGCATTATAGCTGGTTGCACCAAGTAAACCACCACTGTAATCAAGTTCCATGAGCATGGCCACCGCATTCCCGATTGTAGAAGCAGGAGATCTGTTTACAAGAATGCAAAGGCGTGATGAACTCAAATTGATGATGCTTGATACGTGATAATCATATTGTGTGCTGGCAGCATAGGTATAGCTCCAGATTGGTGTTACCGAAGCGTATGAATCATCTACACCAAATGCAAGCACAGCCATTGGAAACGATCCCCGCGCTACCGTAAACGCAAGCTGGGGAATGCCATTTTTCTTATACTCGGTCATGCGCACCGCCCCTAATGAGGCCGGTGTGGAAATATTATAACGTGCTCCCGGACAATACGAAAAAAGCAATCCGTCTATTGTGGAAATATTTACATAAAACACATTCCCGGTATTCTCGTAACCGGTCATACTGAATATGCGGTCGCCCATGTAATGACGAACAATAGCATCGGTAACAATTACCTTTACGGCAACCGGGTATTCAAATTTCCACACCACAGTTCCGTTTTCAGATATACGCACAGCCACCAGTGCGGCGCTGCCGTTTAACGCATTGGCATAGCCCGAAATAATGTAGCCATTGTTCGACGGTGAATTATTGAAAGAGGCAACCACCACACCTTCTACCATTGCGTAAGGGAAAGTAATTTCTTTCGACCAGATTACTGATCCCGAACTGTTTACTTTCATTACCAGCATCTGGTAGTTGGAACTTCGTCCGCAAATAATAAACTCATTTGCATTTACAATGCTTTGGCATACACTATTGCCGTATTCGTCTTCACCTGCCTGCCCGAACCGCCACGACGCATGGTGAAGTCCGCTTGGCTTTATTTGTGTGAGCAATACATCGGCCGACATATTCGGATCAAACCCAGTTCCGGTGCTAGTCATGGCGCAGGCCGCATTATGCGAAACCAGCGAACGGGCCTGTCCTGTACTCCACATATTCCCTGCCGATTCGGGGTAGAAATTATTATACGTTTGTGCGTTGCCAATGAAAGAAAGCAGCATGGATGCCGCCATCAGCAGCCCGGCCGCTTTTGCGGGTGTAAAATGTAGTTTCATGGGTTTAAATTTTAGTAAACGTGTTGTGCATGAGCTGCACGTTTACTAAATATAATTCACCCGAAAAGCTATTGCATGAAGAATGGATATCCGGCTATGCTCAGCGGATATTCGAAGCCAATAAATGTAAATTCGTAGAATGAAAATTACGGCCTCAGCACCAGCGTATCAAGCGTAGGCGAATAGCCGCAGAATATACCCAGCCCTCCCTGCACATTGGTTTCTACCACCCCCGGCGCGGCAAACGGATTACCCTGGTTGCTTACAATACTTTCGTAAGAGCGGAAAAACTCCACTTCTGCCGGACCAATGGAGCAAAACCTGACCACTACCGTATCGCCCAGCCTGAAGCGACCGCGCTCAGGGCCATCATCATCAGGCGCAGTGCTGCCGGGCTCCATGCCCCGGGTGTAGCCAAAATCAAAATCCTGCCCGTCGATAAACTTATCAAAAAATGCCGAGCCAAATGGCGGCAGGAAACGATCGTCGCGCCCCACCCGTTTGGCAAACCAGCGGTAGCCATTTCCCAAACCGGCAGGTTCATTGAGGTTGGCCCAGACAAAGCCCAGACTGTCGCTGCCGCCATCGAGTTCAAACCACAAACTATCCAGCGCAACGGGCTGGGGAATAGTAGTAACTGCGGTTACGGTTTGTCCGTTGGCCACCACCGTAAGTGTATAGGTTCGGCCCACCTGCCCCTGAATAACCGAGCCGCGATACACAAACGGAATGGGCATGGTAAAATCAATCGTCGGCCGGAGTGTATCGGTCTGTGTGCCATCTGTCAGTGTAACGGTGGCATTTGAAATGAGGTAACCGGCCAGTGAAGCAGAGTCAACCGGATCAAAATAACCGGCGCTGTTGGTGAGAGTTACCTGCGCAAATTCGCCGGTAAAGATGCCGCCATCCACCACAATTTTCGATTGCACTTCGGGCAGGTCGATGGTAATCTCTTTGGTACAGCCGGCAAACAGAGCGGCTGTAAAAACGAGCGGGAGGAAAATACGTGTATTCATCGCGCTTAGAAGTTAAAGTTCCATGTAATGGAGGGAAGAATGGGAAAGAGCGAAACCTGTTTGGCCGAAATATCAAGATTGCCTTCCTGAATGCTTCCTTCATTATCGAAATAGATGAAGAACGGATTCATGCGGTTATAGACATTATACACCGCAAAATTCCAGTTGCTTTGGTAAGGCAGTTTGCCAAACAATGTTTTCTTGCGGCAGGTGTATGTTACCGACACATCGGCCCGGTGATAGGGAGCCATGCGGAAGCTGTTTCGCGGGCCGTATTCATCTACAATAATACCTTCGATGAGGTAACGCGCCACAGGCAGCGTAATGGCATTGCCTGTGCCATACACAAACACGCCGCCAAAGCTGAGACGTTCGTTAAGATCATATACCAGCACTACCGAAAGATCATGACGGCGGTCGTACCGTGCCGGGAAACGCTCGGCGCTGATGTCGGGGAAATAGCGCCAGGTCCACGAAAGCGTGTAACCAATCCAGCCATTAAGTTTGCCCACGCGTTTTTTGAAGAAAAATTCAGCGCCGTAAGCTTCGCCGGTACCGAATACGAAGTTGTTATCGGTATTGTTATTTACGTTGTCTTCGGGCAAAGCAGACGGAGCAAACTCAATCTGGTTGTACATCTGTTTGTAATACACTTCCACCGAAGCTTCGAACATGTTTTTATAGAAGTTGCGGAAGTATCCGGCGGCATACTGGTAGCCGAGCTGCGGTTTCACCACATCAGAGCAGGGCACCCAGATATCGGTGGGAAGCGAAATGGGCGAAAGCGTGGCAAGATGCACGTACTGATAATTCTGCGTGAAGGATGCCTTGATGGATGATTTTTCGTTAATCAGAAAGCGCAGCGAAGCACGGGGTTCCAGTCCGCCGTAATCGGCCACTTTTTTGCCGCGTCCGTAAGTAACGGTATCCACAATGGTTTGCGTTACATCCTGCACAAACCTGTCGAACGGCCCCACCTGCACAAAATACGAGTAACGCAGCCCGATGCTTACAAGCAGGCGGTCGGTAATGTTCCAGTCGTCGTTGATGTAAATGGCCGCTTCGTGCGCAAACTGCTGCTTGAGTCCGCCGAGGTCAAATTCAATATCATCCTGCCGTGCAGACGCGTTGTTGGGTGTAAATGTGTGCCAGGTGTAGTTTGCACCGAAACGCACATAATGTTTGGTATTGGGCACCCAGCTGAAATCGAGCTTCTGGTTAATATCGCGGATGCCCGAAAAGAGTTTAAAGGCAAACCCGTCCTGCCCGGCCTCAAACGAAAACTTGTAATCGCTGAACACCGAAGTAGCATTCATAAACAGCCGTGGCCCGAAAAGGTGATTCCAGCGCAGTGAACCGGTGGCATTCCCCCAGGGAATATTCACCGAGAAATCATCTTCCGCATTGGAAAAGGTAAACACATCGCGTCCGAAATAGCCACTCAGAAACACCCGGTTTTTGCTGTTTATGTTCCAGTTTACCTTCGTATTCAGGTCGTAGAAATAATAGCCCGAGCCTTTAAACGGCGAATCATCTTTAATGAATGGTTCAGCCAGCACATCAATATAAGTTCGCCGGCCCGAGATGATGAAAGATGCAGTGTCTTTCTTAATCGGCCCCTGCACGGTCAGACGCGAGGCAATTACACCAATGCCGCCGTCCACATCAAACCGCTGGCTGTTTCCGTCTTTCATGGAAATATCGAGCACACTGGCCAAACGGCTGCCGTATTGCGCGGGCATACCGCCTTTAATCAGGTTGAGATCTTTTACCGCATCGCCGTTAAACACCGAGAAAAAGCCAAACAGGTGCCCGGCATTATATACCGTAGCCTCGTCGAGCAGGATGAGGTTCTGGTCGGGCCCGCCACCGCGCACGTAAAAGCCGGAATTTCCTTCGCCCGCACCTTTTACACCGGGCGTAAGCTGGATGGTTTTCAGAATATCCACTTCACCCATAAAAGCCGGGATCTGCTTTACCTGCTTCATATCCAGCTTTACCGCACTCATTTGTCCGTCCTGCACATTGGCATCGGCTTTCTGGTCGGTAATCACCACCTCTTTCATGTCGGTGGTCTTTGACTTGAGCTTTACATCGAGTGTGGTATTCTGTGTAAGGCGCAGGGTTTGCGTGTATGTTTCAAGCCCGAGATACTGCACCTGAAGCGTATAAGTCCCCGTATCAACGGTAATGCTGTAAAAGCCGTAAGTATTGGTAGTTGTGCCGGCCAGCGGGTTGCGCAGGGTAACAGTGGCACCAATAATAGCCTCGCCTGTAGCGTTTTCCTTTACGTAGCCGCTTAGCGTACACCGCGGACGCGCATTTTGGGCCGAAAGTGAAAAACCGGCCGCACAAAGGCATAGAAACAGAAAAAATCTAACCATAACCCCTTTTTAGGCATTTTTTTGCGCTGCAAAGCTACTGAAAGCCAATGTGCTGTTCTCTTTTTACACATTTTTATAGTAGTGAAAATGTGTTAAAGTTGTGTGAAAAGAGAAAGTTCTTACATTTGCACTCCCGCTAAGACGTTGGAAACGGTAAAATGTTTACAGGCTGGCGGAATTAAAATCGGGGTGTAGCGCAGTTGGTAGCGTACCAGCATGGGGTGCTGGGGGTCGTGAGTTCGAGTCTCGCCACCCCGACTTTTAGAAAGGCCTTTACGGGCCTTTCTTTTTTTTGTCCAGCCCCGGTTTAGGGTATCTGCTTTCTTTCTTTTGGTAAGAACCTCTTAGCTTTTTTGTTTTGCTTTGATTTTGAAGTTTTTTTACCCTATTAATAAAACTTCAGCAGCTGATCCCTGAAGAGGATCAGCTGCAAAAGCAAACGAAGAGCGGGTTAAAAAACAGAAGCTTAAAAAAGAAGAACCCTGACAGTTACTAGGGACTTACCAGATTCAAGCTGATATTAAAATAAAGCGGATTGGTCAATTGGTTCACCATCACGTAAGGAGCGTCGCTTACAAGGCCAAAGCCACGGTAAATTTCAGCGCCGTCTGTTAAACGATCCACATCATAACGATAGTTGATGCGATAGCCGGCTTGCACCGACATCCAAACGAAACCTTTCAGGGAAAATTCATACACCAAACGTAAACGAATTTCACCGCGACGAATTTCCAGATCTTCACGTCGCATATCGAAATTCGCTGACGGGTCATTATTGCGATACAAACGATAACTCTGTCCTTCCAGTTCGTAGCCTGCAAACACCATATTACGACTGTTGATGGTTCTGCGCACATGTGCACGGGCCGGGAATAAAATTTCAGTGCCCCATTTGTTGGAAGCATCGGTCCAGTTGAATAACACAATCGGGATATAATTCAATTCCCCGACCCGGTACGTTCTGGATACACCAATCCCCCATTGCTTCCGCTCTGTAGGTCGTTTTCCCCAAATCGCAGCAACAGAATATTTTAAATATCTGGCAGGCATTAATTTCGATAACTGAAAATCACCGCTCATATCCGCAGATCCTTGAAACAACAAAAACTGTTTGTCGTTAAGTGGTTTAAATACGGTGGTGTTTATGCCCATGGTGCGCAAGCCGTTATCGCGCAAGGCCGTCAACATCGGATTGCTTAACGAATTGCCATCTTTAAATTCGTATTGCTGCTCCCAATAGTTCGCGCCCAATTGCCAAACCAGACTTGTTTTGGAAACTACCGGTATGTTGCAGGCTAAACGCAAGCCATGCGAATAAGCTACTTCGCCGGTATCGGGATTAAAATTTCCCCAGGGAGCAAAGGGCGACTGCGACCGCAAAGAGTCTGCGATCATTTGATAACCCATTTGGTAATCGTAACCAACGGAAATTAATTTCGCCGGGCTCAAACCTTCTATTTTCGGACTGCAGAAACGCTTTGCGCCATCGTCGGCAAATCCAACGTTATCATACTGACCGTAATCTTCATCGTCCGCGGCACCAGCAGTAGTATCAACTTGTGCATGAAGCGAAGTGCAGGACAATGCCAATAATGCGGCACACCACGTACGCGTGATGAGGACTGAGTAGCGTTTTAACATCATGACTATTTCTTAACGACCAATCGTTTCCAAATGTCGGTACGTCCCAAAGCTGAAACACCGATATAACCGCGAATTTCCAAAGTATTCTCGTCGGTCATTTTAATCGTACAACTGTAGGTACTGCCGTTCAGCGGATCGTAAATGGTTCCGTCAGCCCATTCGTCTTTGCCTTTGTACACGAAGTCTTTCAGCATACGATAACCTTTCAAAGGCACATTACGCAAGCCCGGATCAGGGTTGTTTTTATCTGTTTTGGGCTGTTTGGTTTCCGGATCGGTTGGTTCCTTTAGCCACACTATTTTCCCGTAATACTTCGTACCGATTTTTTCCACTTTCACACGGGCACGTCCGTTACTGGGTTCCCAAACACCTAAAAGACGATCTCCTTCTTTCGTGTCTTGTACAAATCCCGAAAACAATCCTCCGAAGAGAATAAGGACCATGACTACAATAAACTTTTTCATTCTTGTTGGATTTTAGTTTGACGAATAAGATCCGTTATACAAATTGTATTCCCAAATTTCGTTTAGTGGTAAGTAAGTTCAAATTCGAACGTACCCTTAAAGGTGATGTCACCCTCCATATCCGCTGCCAGACCTGCGTCCACCACGATGTAGAATTGTTTTTCCTTAAAATAATCATCGGCATTTGCCTCCAAAGAAGGGATTAAAGTTACCTTCGTTGACCCCGGCGCAATGGGATTGAGCACTGCCAATTCCACCATTTTAAGTTCTGGATTATCACCTGCCAGACTTACTACAAAAGAATTGATACCATTAAAATTTGCAGAGTCTGCAGCTGTAATTTGAGCAGATTTGAGCACGGCACCGGTAATTTCTGAACCGTCAGCGTATTTGTCGCCAAGAATAGACTTTAAATCAACTGCGTACGTGTATTGCGCAGGATTTGAACCTTCAAACAAAGGTCCGCTCAGCGTAAATTCAACGTTCTCAATTTTGTATGTTGTTTTTTCACCACCACCACCGCAGCCAGCGAATACAGCAGCAAAAAGCAAGATTAAGGTGTAACCGATTTTTTTCATGCTGCAATATATTAAAATCCCGGACATGATCATGCTACACTCAATATAGCTTTAATGCGCTTTTGAGGATATTTTTCCAACTGCATCGGGCCGGGAAATTGTTTAATGTACTAAGTACGTTTTACAAGTATGTACCGAAGGTGGAAGGTGAACGCAAGGAGAAAACGGCCCGGCAAACGCTAAAAGCACCGTGGGAGTAGCCTCCAACAGCTTACCCAACTTCCGATCGGACACCGTCACCGGCACATTACCCAAGTGATTATACAGCTTCAAGCCAAGCTTTCGTTTGGGCGTAAGTGTATTCACGGCCGCCATCATGGCCTGCTTAGCAGGTGCAGCTGGATCAAGTTCTCCATTTACTTGCCCCCGCCCCGTGCGAAATCAGAGCTGATTTTTCTGCCTGTTACATTCCGAACAACCTTTATTCAGAGCTTGTTAGGATTTTTTCTTACTAATGATTTTGCGTCTTTTTTGACCGCTCTTCGTTGCTTTTTTCGCCAATCCCGACAATACTGTCGGGACAGGTATTGACTCAAAAAGCGCCTCAATCGGCCAAAAAATCCTGTAAAATCAA